>JAGWBT010000117.1:12462-26567 GCA_021295755.1 Candidatus Poribacteria bacterium | reverse complement strand
TTATTGGGTTTGAGTGGTCCCCATGGAACCTTTGCAAACCTGTTCGGACCAAGTTTTCCAAATCTCCGGGGATACTGGGGTGCCCTTGTCGCCCTCAGTTTTTACACTTTTCCTTATTTCTTTCTAAACCTCCGGACAGCACTATTGGGCTTGGATCCCGCGATTGAAGAATCCGCCTATAGTCTTGGCAGCAGATCTCAGGAGGTTTTTTTTCGGGCGATCTTGCCGCAACTTCAGCCCGCCCTCTATGCCAGTGGACTTCTCGTTGGGTTGCATGTGCTTGGCGACTTCGGCGTGGTATCTCTGATGCGATACGAAACTTTTAGCTATGCTCTCTACACGCAATATACCGCGGCTTTCGACCGTACCTATGCCGCGTGGCTTGCGCTAATGCTACTCGCGCTCACCGGCAGCCTGCTCTATCTCGAAGGGCGGTTGTTGCGCGGAAGCAAGTTTCACCGCGCGGGCAGCGGTACTTCACACCAAACCAGCCTAATCTCACTGGGTATTTGGTGGATACCCACTTACATGTATCTCGGTGTTTTGACACTCGCTAGTGTGATTGCTCCTATGGTGACAATTGGCTTCTGGACCCTCAAAGGCGTTGACAGCTCACATATGCAGGATTTTTTCCGAGCCCTTTCTGGCTCTTTTCTGGTATCAACACCTGCAGCTTTCCTCACCGCTGCTTTCGCAGTTCCCTTAGCCTACTTAGGTGTGCGATATTCATCTTGGATCTGTCGCACGCTGGAACGTGGTGCGTATATCGGCTATGCGACACCGCCGCTAGCGTTTGCACTCGCGCTCATCTTCTTTTTTCGGGGAATACCGGCGGTTTATCAGACGCTTTGGATCTTGATTTATGCCTATACCGTGCATTTTCTCGCAGAGGCGATCGGTCCTGTTCGCAGTGCGCTCTACCAAGCCTCACCCCGTTTGGAAGAAGCTGCGAGATCGCTCGGCTATCGTCCTTTCAAGGCATTTTTCAAATCTACGTTCCCGCTGCTACGCAGCGGCGTCATTGTCAGTATCGCTTTCGTTTTTCTCGCAGCAATGAAGGAACTTCCATTGACCTTCCTGCTTTCACCCGCAGGATACGAGACTTTAGCGGTAAACGTCTGGAGTTACACAACGGAAGCAATGTTCGCTGAAGGAGCGCGGTACGCACTTGCAATTGTGCTCTGCTCGGCACTGTTTGTCGGTTTGTTGTTAATGCAGGATGCGAGAACATCACATAAATATGCGGAAGTATAAAAGAGACGACATAATGTTCCATGTAACATAGTTTTCAAGGAGTTGCAATGCAGCCTCTGCTTAGTATCCGCAATATCACCAAGCGATTCGCTCATAACTTGCCCCCAGTGGTTGAGGACCTCTCTTTTGAAGTATACACCGGCGAAATCTTTGCTCTCTTGGGACCGAGCGGTTGCGGAAAGACAACCACGCTACGTCTGATTGCCGGATTCGAGCGTACTGATGCCGGAGAGATTCGCGTAGATGGGCAATGCTTTGCGGACTCTAAAGTCCACCTACCGCCTGAAGTGCGAGATATTGGAATCGTTTTCCAAGAGTACGCGCTCTTTCCTCACCTTAATGTGTTGCAGAATGTCGCCTTTGGGCTGAAGAAACTGCCCGTAAAATTACGCGATGCGCGCGTCATGACAGTGTTGGATATGGTGGGGATGACCCCATTCAAGAATCGAAAGCCGTACGAACTCTCCGGTGGGCAGCAGCAGCGGGTGGCATTGGCTCGCTCAATTGCTCCGGGGCCTAAGCTCATTTTGCTGGACGAACCATTTTCTAACCTTGATGCCGGTATGCGTCATTCCACGCGCGAGGAGATCCGAGCCCTCTTGAAGGACGCGGGGATGAGCGCGGTGTTTGTCACGCACGATCAGGAGGAAGCCCTCTGCTTCGCAGACCGGTTGGCAGTCATGCGGGACGGGCGTATTGAACAGATCGGCACACCTGAGACCGTTTATCACCATCCACAAACACCATTTGTGGCAGACTTTCTGGGCGTGACCAACCTAATCGACGGTGAAGCCGAAGGGAACTGTGCCGAGACTCCCTTGGGCAAATTTCGGATCGCACCATCAGCGCGTGGCAAGGTACTCCTTTCGATTCGCCCGGAGCATCTAGTCATGATTCAACCGGACGGGACAGGTCAAAATAACGGTGTCGGCGAAATTGTCATGCGTGACTTTAAGGGGCATGATCTGACCTATCAAGTGAGGATCGGAACAAGAAATTATGTCGTGCAGACCGACTACTGCTGTCCACTTCAGGTGGGTGCTCAGGTGACGCTTCAAGCTGTTGAACCTGCGGTAGTTGTTAAGCAAAATGAACCGCTGCCGTAACCGTAAGAAAGCATAGAAAGTGCCACAAAAGACAGTGCGCCGCCGAACAGCGGAAACGGCTACAAATCCTCCGCCCACCCATCCGCTTCATTTCAAGCTCTACGCTATCACCGATCGAGGGCTCTGTGCACCACGAACGCTGTACGACACCATCCATGACCTCTTAGATGTAGGGGTGTCCGCCATCCAACTCAGGGAAAAAGACCTGAGTGATGCCGAGTATATCAAATTGGCTGAACCCCTCTGCAAACTCTGCCACACCTATTCTGCTCAATTGTTTATTAACTCACGTATCGAGATAGCTATGAGCATCGGTGCAGATGGTCTCCATCTACCTGGAGATTCGGCGTCCATAGAAAAAGTAATAGAGCAGACTAATGGCTGCTTCATCATCGGCAGCTCCGTTCACACGCTCACTGAAGCGAAGCAGCGGGAAACCGAAGGCGTGGATTTTATCACCTATAGCCCGATCTATCCGACGCTCAGTAAACCGGATTATGGTCCTGCTGTCGGTGTCGAGGGGCTGCGGAACGTCGTAGAAGGGGTCAACATACCTGTCTTTGCGTTGGGTGGAATAACGCCTGAACGGGTTTCGGAATGTCTCGATGCCGGTGCATATGGGGCTGCGGTGATGTCTGGGGTGATGTCACCGGAGAACGGTGTGCAGCAGGCGAAGGTGTATCTGCAACAGCTATCGAAATAACGACGGGAGTTCCCATATGAAACAGATTTTGACGGTTGCTGGCTCAGATTCCGGGGGCGGTGCAGGGATTCAAGCTGACCTCAAATCCATCCACGCCAACGGCGGTTATGGACTGTCCGTCATCACGTCAATTACGGCGCAGAATACACGCGAAGTAACCCGCGCCTTCGACCTGCCAACCGATCTCATTGATGCACAGATCGACGCGATCTTCTCCGACTTCGATGTCGCAGCAGTTAAGACAGGAATGCTCTCGTCGGTCGAAATCGTGGGGGCTGTTTCGGAGAAACTACGTCACTATTCGCCAAGTCATATCGTGATCGATCCCGTGACGCTTTCCAAAAGTAAGTATCCCTTGCTCAAACCCGATGCCATTGAATGTTTGAAAATGGAGTTGCTGCCGCTTGCAACGGTTGTTATGCCCAACGTTCCTGAAGCCGAACTGCTCGCTGAGGATGAAATCCAGACAATCGATGATGCGAAGAGAGCAGCGAGAGTAATTCAAGGATATGGCTGCCAGAGTGTGCTGGTCAAAGGAGGGCATCTTTCGGGGGAAAAATCAACCGATGTTCTGTACGCGGGTGGGACTTTCACCCTCTTTGAGGCAGAGCGAATTGACACGAAGAACACGCATGGTACGGGGTGTACCTACTCTGCAGCAATCGCCGCGCACCTTGGACTTGGAAAAGACCTCGCAGCTGCCATTCAGTCCGCGAAAGATTACATCACGAACGCTATCCGCTATTCCCTCGACATCGGGGGAGGACACGGACCCACCAATCACTTCTACTTTTTGGATAGGTAACACTTGAGGAGATGGCAGAATTGAATCAACCCAAACTTTTTGAGGGGCTCAAATCCAATACCATCGTCACTGTTGCAGGTGTCGGATACCGTGACAGCATACCCGCTAAGGACGCAGATGTCGGTTGGCCCATGGGTGTAGGGCGACGCCCTGATGGCGACCTGATCGTTGCCGATATCCGTGCCCACCGGATCTGGCGTATCGACCAAGATGGTATCTTACACGCTTTTGCCGGGGACGGTGTGCCGGGAGTTTCTGGTGATGGCGGTCCCGCCATCAATGCGCGGGTGTACACACCCCACGATTTTTGCCTCGACAAAGAGGGCAACCTTTTCTTTTCAGAACTAGGTGCGAGAGGTCCCGACGAAGGGGCTAATACGATCCGTCGTATCGATTACAAGACCGGCATCATTACCCGCGTGGTCGGTGCCGGAGTGATGGGACGGGGCGGAGATGGTGGACCTGCGCTAGGTGCTGAGTTTGACACAACAACCGGCGTGGCGGTTGACGCCGAAGGAAATATCTTCGTGTGCGGCAAATGGGATAGCAATGTACGGCGAGTCGATGCAAAGACCGGCATCATTGAAACTTTCGCTGGTCAGAACACCCGTTACTATCCATTGGAGCAGGGACTGAGCAGGCCCTACAGCGGTGCCAACTACACCTTTGCCGGGTTTCATGGTGATGGGGGACCTGCATCAAAGGCAGCGTTCGGATTTCCTGAACACCTCGCATTCGACTCCAACGGGGATCTCTACGTCTGTGACAATGGCAACAACCGGATACGCAAGATTAATATGCGGACAGGAACGATTACAACCGTTTTCGGCACAGGTCAAGCGGCGTCCAACGGCGATGGTGGTCCCGCAGTAGAAGCGAGCACACATACGCCGGACGCTATTTTCATTGATTGCCACGATAATTTGTATGTCGGTGAGGTGGGTGGCTTCAGAGTGCGTAAGGTGGCCGCCCAAACCGGTATTGTGACGACGCTTGCAGGTACAGGCATCCCCGGTTGGGGGGAGGAGGGCACCCCCGGATCCGAAACGAAATGCAATCCCATCGAATCCGGTATCTGGGCTGATCCCGATGGCACCGTTTTCTACAGTGATTCTTCAGGACGTTTACGCCGAATTGACCCACAAACTGGCATCGTGACGACCATTCTGGGTGGTGACAGCATCCGTGATGGAGGTTCCTCCACCGAGGCGTTCCTCTCCTGTCCGAGGGGAATCTGTGTGGGACCGGACGGACATATCTACTTTGCCGATATGCAGAGTGATCGGATACGAGCGATTGATCCGGTCACCGGAATTATCCGAACCGTTGCTGGTAGCGGTGGTAGAGCCTATGGCGGTGATAATGGTCCTGCGACCGAAGCGTACTTCTTGAATCCCTATGACGTGTCGGTAGATAGGAGTGGTCGCATTGTAATAGCTGATACACTGAACGGGCGGGTACGGCGGGTGGATGAGAACGGTATGATTCATACCGTAGCGGGAACGGGCGAAAGCGCAGATCGGGGAGATGGCGGACCCGCTACCGGGGCTGGACTGACGGTTGTTTGGTCCGTCACGCATGGACCCGATGAAGATATTTATCTGGGGGACGCTGCGGGTCGAATTCGCAAGATTAAGGCTGGTACGGGCCACATCAGCACGGTGGCGGGTATCGGTATTCAAGGCTACACCGGAGACGGAGGTCCCGCAACAGAAGCGAGAATCGGCAGTCCATCGGCGCTTCGATTTGATGCAAGGGGAAATCTCTATTTTTCTGACCTCATTCACCACGTCGTGCGTCGGGTGGACACCGAAGGTGTTATTACAACCGTTGTGGGTTGTGGCGAGGCTGGGTTCTCCCCCGATGGCACGCCTGCCCTAGAGGCACAGCTTCACAAACCGTTGGGATTAGCGGTCACCGGGGACGGCGGTGTGTATTTCTCCGACTCGCGCAACAACCGGGTACGCCGGGTCGCCGCCGATGGAACGCTTCAAACGGTCGCGGGCAGCGATACACCGGGTGACGCAGGAGATGGAGGTCCCGCCACCGAAGCCAGCCTGAACGAACCGCATGGGCTCTGTTTCTACGGGGAGGACATACTGTTGATTTGTGATCACTATAACAGTCGCATTAAGGCGGTGAAACTCCCGAAACCGTAAGTATTATGGTTCTAGCCCGAGACACTTCTCCTAAAGAGAGATTGGAGCGTGTTGACATTTTGCTGTTGCTAATTTGGTAAACATTTCCCCAAGTTGATGAGATGCTCTCTCAGTTCAACGGAATGTCGAACCCGACCGCACGAAGTAGGATTGGGCGACAGGTATTGTCCCTCGTGCAGGAAGATTTCGCAGTAATTCTGTTGGCACCCTGCTTCCAATATACACTCTCGCCGTTAGAAATCCAGTTTGACGATAACCTCACCGACCTAATCGATCTGATTCAAAACATGAGCCAACTCACTGTGGAACGCCACCGGTCCGGTTAGTAATAGTTGCTAGCAACATTTACTAATAATCGGGCTAATCAGTTCAATGACTTTCTTAACATTTGCCGTTGAAAGCCTGATGCTGACTGACTTTGGAGCATCAGCGTTTTCTTTGGCATGGTAATTGCCTCTACTTTGGATTGTCCCGAATTCGGGAGATTCAGAAGAGTTCTATCTTTAGCAGCAGAAGTGGATTACTTGCTTCTGCAAATTTGAAAGGAGTTACCCATAATGTTAAGAAAAGCATTGATTCTCGGAATGGTTTTCATTTTTGCACTAAGTCTGTTAGCTGTGTCAATGATTACATGTTTTACCTATGACGCAGAAGCACACGACTACACGCACCCAGGCGATCACTGGGATTGCGGGGCTGCCGGGGTTTTCCACTTTGATCCAGGCTTCGCTGGCTGCACTTGGCAAACACATTAAAATCAGGCATCTTCGTTATGCTAAAAGCCTATGGCGGGGCTTTTAGCATAACGACCTACCTGCTTTGCTAGCTGTTTGGTCCTAAGCAGAATATGCGCCAGCCTATTTACAAATGACCCTAGATGAGCGTTCCTCCTCTGTTCTCAAATCGGTTTTCTATTTTTTGGGTTTGATACAGGTCAGCTTGTTTAGGCAACCCCTTTCCAATTAAGTCCCGACTCTGTTGTCTCGTTTAGGAACGGACGGAATAGTTGATTCCTCCGATCTATGCTGATTTATCGAGCAGCCTTGACAAGTCCCGATTCTCGGGATGCTCGGAACGGAACGGGAGCGGCTTGGTAATGTCCCGCTTAGATCCGGACAAACCAAGCCAGAAGTGGCAATTCGGATTATTATCACATGGAGTCTTCCGCCCCTCCCTTGGCGTTTATATTCCACCCCCGTACGCTCCCGTGTCTCAGCGAACACTGTTTTCTCAATAATGGCAGTTATCGGTCAATCTGCTTGAGCCATCCCCACATCGTAAACTTTTTGCCCGCGGGAGAAACCGAAAAAGGAGAGTTAAACCATGCAGGACTACCGTCACTATGGGAATTATTGGTGAGGTTTCGTTGATTCTCTCCATCGGCGTCCATCACATAGATTTCATAGTTTCCATCCCTCTGAGACGAGAAGGCAATGCGTTTACCGTCGGGCGACCATGAGGGTTTCCAGTCCTGATGGCGATTATTGGTGAGTCTTTGCTGATTACGCCCATTGGCGTCCATTACATAGATTTCAAAGTTTTGAAGGTCCCCCTTCCTATCAGACGCGAAGGTAATCCGTTTACCGTCCGGTGACCATGAGGGATACCAGTCACTAAAGAGATTTTCAGTAAGTCTTTGCTGATTACGTCCATCGGCGTCCATCACGTAGATTTCCTCAGTGATTGCAAACTTGTTTTCAAAGTGCCCAGCCCTACGGGCACTGAAGACGATGCGTTTACCGTCAGGAGACCATGAGGGAAACTTGTCTTCATCGGGATTGTTAGTGAGTCTTTGTTCATTACCCCCATCAGCGTCTATCACGTAGATTTCATAGTTAAAGTGCCCATCCCTATTAGACACGAAGGCAATCCGTTTATCGTCAGGAGACCATGAGGGAGACCAGTCATTATTGAGATTTTCAGTAAGTCTTTGCTGATTACGTCCATCGGCGTCCATCACGTAGATTTCAGGGTTCCCATCCCTATCAGACCCAAAGGCAATCCGTGCCTGTGCGTCAACGCATACCATCAATAGCGTCAGACCCAAAACTATAACACCAGCTAAAATGAAATGTGCGAGATTGTATCTCCGTTGCATCTGCTATTCCTCCTCTGTTCTCAAATTGGTTTATTATCTTTTGGAACTGATACGGGGCAGCTGGTGTTGGCAACCCCTTTACAATTAAAGTGAGGATTGTGCATAAATATATCTCTTATTATACAACTATTTGAGCAATTTATGTAAAATCGTATTCCAAAACAATGTATTAAACAAAACCACTAACATATTCCATCTCGAAACATTATGTGCATCTCTCAATTATAAAATATATCAACCAATAACCTCAAAATGCCAGCCAAATTTAAGGGGTCTGGACATATTATGTCAACACTTCCCAAAAGCGATTAGAATTTTTATTGGTTGGCTAGTATTCTATAATCGCAACGGGGCAGATGAATCCGTGAACCGTAAAATTTGTTCATGCCTGTCCCGAAATTGGAAGATTTAGAAGTGCTATCTCTGACAGCAGAAGTCGCTTGCCTTTGCAAATCTGAAAGGAGGTAACCATAATGTTACGAAAAACATTGACCCTCGGAACGGTTTTCATTTTAGCACTAGGCCTGTTGGCTGTGTCAATTGACCCTAGATGAGCATTCCTCTGAATTGCTCAAAAATCGGTTTCTTACCCTTTGGGGTTGATATAAAATAACGCGATTCTCAACTTTCGTAGAAAAATGAATTACATAGGAGGACAACCATGTCAAAACATGTGGCAACTTGTATTCTTGTTGCAACTTTTTTTACTGCGGTGATTGCACCGGCCTTTGGGCATGAGCAGCAGTGGATATTGCCCAACTTTTTCTATACAAACCGTGAATCCCCTTGGTTGGGTATGGAGCACACAGCGGGAGATCAACGGTTTGTCCCTGGACATGGGTTAGGAAGCCCTTTATGGATTATCCATCCAGAAGAATGGCGTATGGGGCGACCATCATCTATTTTTGTTGGTCAGACGAGGACTGTCGGGGAGATAAAACTGCGAGAGCCGGGCACCTATCGAATCGAAACAGATCATCCAGTCCAATATGTGACGGAATTTGAGGTAGACGGCAAGAAAAGGTGGGTTGGCAAATCGAAAGACCAGCTACCCGGCAAAAAGATTCTCCAGTCGGCACATCGATGGTCTCAGACCACCACTTTCGTGACGGTGAAGAAATATACGAAACGTGTTCTACAAGCTACCGGCGCATTTTTAGAAATCGTGCCAGTAACACATCCAAACAAGATTTTTGTGGGGAAGCCATTTGCAGTTCGCGTTCTGTCAAGAGGTGAATTAGTTCCGGGCCAAGAGGTCCAAGCTTATTCGGAGATGGACAGCGGATATGACACACCGATAGCAACAGTTACCAACGCCAAGGGTGAGTGTGAATTAATCTTTCCATCTTCCGGTATGTATCTACTAACCACCCGACTCCGTCAGGATGCCAAAGATTCTTCCCGTGCCAATATTGATGTATTTAATGTATCAATGCTGGTAGAAGTTAGAAAGAAAAAGTAACAGTATTAATGCATCTTCTATCGGTTTGGTACGTCGACCACTCGCTATTTTGATTACGATTATAGTGGACCTTAGAATTATAGTAGATGTTAGAATTAATGAGACACTTTATCAGGGGGACTTTGAAGATTTCGCGCCGGTTGAAATTATTGGTAAATGTATCCTTATTTCTCGTGTTTACTATAATGAGACACTCCAAACCGGTGCGGTTAGGATGCCGCCCCTACCGTTCTCCCGTTTGGTAGGCACCATTTCCAACTGTGCCGATGCGGTGCGGTTGGAAACCGCACCTACCGGGTGGCGAAAGTGTCTATTTATTTTTAGAATTCACTATAAATATTAACAGAACCTAGTTCCAACGCTGATAGTTTCTCAAAATCTTCGTGACAGAAGCAAGATGGGGACGAAATTACGTTCCTTCCGCAACGCACGCGCAATTTCAAACCGGAGAGCAACAGACGGATCGCCGATGAAGAGAGAGACTCCAACTCCAACCGATGTGTTGAAGCGATTTACCCTGAGGTTTTCATCATTAAACCAAGCGTATCCTGTATCCAAGAAAGCTGTCACCGCGCCTAAAGGTCCCTCACTTTCATCTATATATCTAATTTTTCCAAAATGGATCCGGTATTCGATATTAAACAGGAGCATACTATCCCCGACGAACTCTTTGAAATCATAACCGTGTAAGGTGCCGACACCACCTAGATAGAGTAGGCGTTGTCTGGGAAGTGGTCTATCAGAAAATGCACCTTCCAGACGAAAATCCAGATTGTGGTTACTTAGCAAAAATTGGTTATAGCGCACAATCGTAAAGTGATAGAGATTAAAATCGAAGTCGCTATTGAGCCTTTTATCCGCGTATTCGACGGAAAAATTCCCTCGCCAACCGTGCTTAGCACGGTAATTCTGCATTTGACGGGTCCCCCAAAGCAAGGATCCCGATCGGATCGGGGCTAGAGCCTTCAAGGTGTTAAAATTATAGCTCACAGTTACGCTACGAAAATGACCCTCATCAATTCGCAGGTTACTCCGCTTTAGGACGTTTTTATTAAACAGACTCCAATCGGTTGACTTAAATAAGATTTCGTGATCTTCATCAGTAAATTCCAGTGTGATGTTCATCGATCGCGTTAGTTTACCCCTTACTTGAGCCCGATACCCCTTGCGCTGATAGTAATCTAGGGAGGTAGACCCAAGGAAGAAGGCACCAAGGAATTCGCCACCTTCAGACCATCCAGCATAGCGATTAGCATCAGTCTGCTGGTACACACGTCCGCCAATAGTCAGAGCATGGTTGTCGAACAAAGTCTTTTCAGCCCCTAGTTGATAATTCCAAATTTTACTTGACAGCCCGCTGCTGATCCCCCCATAGATTTGTGCGTCTGCCTCTCGGGTGGAAATGCCCGCACCGCCACCCAAAATTAAGCCGTGTACACGGTTAAAGTCAAAGATTGGCAGCCAATTCACCTTGAGCCGTGATCGCTCCTCAACTTCAATAGAAAGCACGTTCCGGTCCCCTTCCCGTTTCACTCCCCAGTTTTTGATACGCTTGAAGTAGAGGTTATTTCTATTGAGTTTTGCGCGCATCTGATTGAGGCGCTTTGTGCCAATCTGTTTGCTATAGGCGTCACCCTGCTTGAAACCGAGTGCGTCGGTCAGTTCCGTGCGCGTAATTCGATGGTTTCCGGAAAAACGGATGTCGTCCAAATGCCCTTCGTCGATGTCAATCAACAGATGCGTACCGGAAAATTGGTGGGTAATTTGCACAAGGTCGTAACCGTGATGCCTATAAAGGTTTTCAATCAGTTGACATTTGGTGTTCAGTTCCTCGATTGAAGTGCGCCCTTGCTTCAACCCGAATGCTGCGCGCAGGAATGGAGATATAAAGTATCTGTTTCGTTGTATGTTAAGGCGTTCCACAACACCCGTCGGGGCTTCGGCCACATGAATACGCAGATTCACCTTAAAGATTGGGATTGGCGGTGGCTCATCGCCTTCCTCGACCGCCACCTCTTCGATGATATCGCTTGTCCCTATACGCACATCGCTAAACCAATCGAGTACTTCAAATTCACGGCTGAGCCATGACAGTTCGTCAACGGAAATGATGTCCCCCGGCTGGAAAGGGATTTTCTCAAGGAGTTCTGATGTTGGGATGTCACCGTTACCCTCAACTTCAATGGCGGCGAGCGAAAACTGCTCTACGAATTCAAAGCCCTGTGCGGACTCCGAATTTTCTGGCTCTGCCAAACGTATGGTTCCCATCCGATCGGACCAATGGGGCCACCAAGGTTGAATTTCGTCATAAGAGGGTGACCAGTAACTATACTCGATCGGTTTTGACGAGGACTCAGTGGTATCTCCCTGTGTTTTGCGATGTAAGTTAAACCGCCAATTTTTAAGTGCAGTAGGTTCGAGTGCATCACGGGGCAGCGCAACCTCTACGCTCCAAAAAGTCGGAGTAATCTGCGTTTCAACTTGAGCGCGAGAATCCCAATCAGGCTTTGCTATCCTTTTGTAAGCAGTTTCAACGTCGGGATCCAACGGATAATTCGCTTTGATGTGCTGATCAAACACCGTACCAATTGGGTTGATGACAAGGTGGTGATAGGTTGGGTTCGCTGGATTCGGATCTACTAGAATCTCGAATGTGTCATCAAGCCAAACGGATGAATCTGGATTGGTTTGTGTAATCTGAACCTGCTTCATCTGCGAATCATATATTCTAGCACCGATATAGAGATACTGGTCATCCCACAGCAGAAATGCCTGTGTCGGTTCGTTTGGCAGTGTGGCTGCATCTGCCATAGAAAAGGGCGAAAGCGGTATCGACCTTGCCCAAACTTTCTCGAATAAATTACCGTCAATTATCGGCTGTACAGAGGCACGAGGGACGCTAACCGTTGGTGGTGGTGGCAGATCGTCTTCGGCGTAGAGATCGTCAACTTCTACCTCATTATCGTCCGTTTCAGATTCGGTGGAAACAGATTGAGCGGGTAAAATGGTGATTCCTTGGCTTGCGCTCATTTTAATCAGGGGCCCGCCACCGTTGATCCAGCCTTGGACAATATCTCCCACATAGGCGGTCTCAAGTTCCACTGGCAAGTCAATGGTAATCGCGCGTGGGTCGTCTTTCTCAATCCGTATCTCAAGATCCGCCGGGTAACTTTCTGGCAAACGCAACGAAATTGCTCCGTCAGATGTATCGAGAATCATGTTCGCTGCAATCTCATCCAAAACCACAAGATCTATCGAACCGGATCGCGTCGCAAATATGTTGTTACCACCGGTCAGGAGAACCTTCCCGTAGATTCGCCCTTCTTGAGCGTTGACCTGATACGCTCCCATTGCTTTGTCAAGATGGACATTGCCAACATTCGTTGTCAAAGCCATGCTGCCACGGATTCCGTGTACGCGAATATCTCCGGATTCCGTCTGGATTTCGAGAGTTAGATCGGGCGGCGTTTCGATGAAGCAGTCTAGACGAATCAGTTGGGCATCTAAATCGGGAAATTCTGGGAGACGCGGGGTCAGTAGCAGGATATCGTCCTTCGTGGAAATTTCCAATTGCACCGCGTTGAGGTAGGTTTGGACAACTTCTTCATTGGCACCTGTCCCATGTTTTTCAAGTTTGACGGTAACGTCGTCCTTCGGTGTTGCATTCAGTTCCACACTCCCCGCGAAGGGCAAAGTCAGCTCAAGCCCATAAACATCGTCATAACTAACCTGTTGTTCGGAGGTCGAACGATACTGCGAGGAATTCTGCCCGGAGGCAACGGGTGTAACTGCTTCTTCGGCTCCGGTTTTGTTGCCGCCATGCTGTGATAGGGAGTCTTCAACTTTTGGAGCATTGGTGCTCACAATTCCGTTTTGAGAGTCCGCAAAGTTGACTCCGACAGATCGAAACAGACGCTGTGCACTCCCCGTCCCTGCATGAATAACGCTATAGGACAGGCAGATATAAAAAATGAGAGCAAGTTTTGTAATGGTACGCATCCTCGGAGCTACCTCAAGTTGAAATGCGGTATTTCCAGCTGCTATAGCATTGGACTGGAAGGTTTGCCAAAACGTTGAAATTGCTGATGATTTCAACGTTGCTTTGAATCTCCTAACAAATCGGGATTCCTCCGAAACGGAGTCCTCGGAACGAGATCGGAACTCAACCGATTTTATCCGGGCTGTTCTAGCTTGTGATGTTTTCGTGTGGGAAACTCTTATTTAGTCGATGGGGTTTCAGCGTACTGGATTCCAACAGATATTTCCGAGGAACGGGAAGAGCTCCAGAAAAGTGTCCGATGGCGAAAAGTTTAGCAGATCTTCGACTGTGCGTCAAACAGATCTTTTTCCTAATATTTTTTGTTTGTGTTTTCGGAGAAGTTGTAGTAACCTTTCTTCGGCTGATAGAAATGCCTAATTGGGATGAAAGGAGTGAGATCTAATGTCTCAAACCACACAACTCCATGACATCAGTTCACAACGCGAATTGTTTGTTGACCACTATCTCATTGACAGGCT
>JAGWBT010000117.1:0-12348 GCA_021295755.1 Candidatus Poribacteria bacterium | reverse complement strand
CTCATGGGCAAAAGACCACACCCGACCTGTTATGCGGAAAGCGAAGATGGCATCTACTGGACAAAACCGGACCTCGGTCTCGTTGAACTCAACGGGTCAACAAAGAACAACGCAATCCTACGACACAACGGTCAGTTCTGCGCATTTGTTGACACGCGGCCGGGCGTCCCTGAAGCCGAGCGATATAAAGCGAACGGGCGCGATCAGCAGCAACCCAGCAGTCTAGTAGGTTATACGTCCGCCGACGGCATCCATTGGACCAAGTTGCGCGATGAACCGATTGTTCCGGTAGCTTTGGAAAACAATTTTGATTCTCAAAACGTGATGTTCTGGTCGGAGGTTGAGGGCTGCTATGTCCTCTACGCCCGCCATATGGTCAGCGACGCTCGCATTCGGTCCACAGCACGGGCAACATCAACAGATTTCATCAACTGGACCGAACAGACCCCAATGACCTTCAGCGATACCGGCAGCACAACCCCCTCACAGCATTTATACACCAACCAAACGCATCCCTACTTTCGTGCCCCTCACATCTACATATCACTCCCCGGCCGTATCCACTTCGATAGACCTGCGTTGACGGAAGCGCAGGCTGTGGAGGTCTGCCCAGATCCAGTCAGTGGCGGTAGGACAGACATCTCCGATGGCGTTCTGTTGACCACGCGGGCGGGCACAACGCGCTACGATTTCACGTTCAAAGAGAGTTTTGTCCGTCCGGGCATTGGTTACAACAACTGGACATCACGGACAAACTATCCTGCGCTTGGGGTTGTACAGACCGGTCCGACCGAGATGTCCCTGTATGTTCAGAGAGATTACGACCAGCAGACGGCACACCTTGATCGCATGACGCTCCGAATTGACGGTTTTGCTTCGGTAAACGCACCTTACACGGGTGGTGAAATGGTAACCAAGCCATTTACGTTTTCTGGAAAGGTATTGGAGATTAATTATTCCACCAGTGCAGCTGGAAGTCTCCGCATCGAAGTTCAGGAGGCGAGTGGAGTGCCTGTTCAAGGTTATGCCCTCGGTGAATGTCCAGAAATTATCGGCGACGAATTGGAGAGAATCGTTTGTTGGGAGAGAGGTAGCGATATCAGTAAACTGGCTGGAACCCCGATTCGCCTACGTTTCGCGCTAAAGGACGCAGACCTGTTTTCGTTACGCTTCCGTTAGTGGGATGCTTCGCTAGAACGCACTCTATCTTTCAAAAACATGACTAGTGGCAACGCAAGTAGCATCACTGCACCGTTTGCATAAAAGATGGCTTTCAGATCATAGGTATCGCCTACAAAACCCGCAAGATAAGGCGCGGTCGCAGAAGCGATAAAACTTAGGGTATAATGCAGCGCATAACCTCGGCTACGGAATTCCGCATTGAGCGTTGGGGCGGTTCCAACATAAATGACAGAGGAGGTCCCGTTTAACATAAACCCAAACAGCGGCAGGAACAGCACAAGAATCCATCCTGAAGGTACTGAAGGCAGCGTAAAGCAGCCAAGTATCATCAATAACTCTGTCAAAAGAATGATTTTTTTAATGCCCAATTTTTGAATCGGCATCCCGCACAGCAGTTTCCCCAGAGCACCGCCGAAAAATGTCAAGGACATCAAACCACCCACGGCACCCGCTTCAACACGGATTTTGATTAAAAATGCTAGAAACGTCGTAACAGCGGCTCGAATACCGTTATCCAAAAGTCCAAGGATGGAGTAGAGTGTAAACTGGGTTGGCTGTGCTATCCCCCAACCCTGAAACGTCCTCCATTTTGCGCGACTCCCTTTCTGTGCTTCCAGCTTCGGCGTGGTCTGTTTCCTTTTCGTACCGATATCTGCTCGAAAGAAGAAGATATACAAAACAGAGGCCGCAAGCCCAATCGTTCCTAACACCGCGCAGCTTGCCCCCCAACCAATCCTAATAACCAAGATGCCCGCTAAAGCTGGGAACAGCACCTTTCCAACATCGCCAAAGAAGTTCAGTGTGCTGATTGCCGGTCCCGCCTTTTCAGCCGGATAAACATTTGAGACAAGAGCGGTTCCTACGGGATGATATACCCCCCCACCTATCCCAGACGAAGATATCAGTATCAACGCTAAAGGGTAGCTGAACGCCAGAATCAACCCCATGTAACTCAGACTAAACCACGTCGTGCCTATGCCTAGGATCAAAATATCTCCGAGTCGTTCAGCGAGAATCCCGGCGGGGATCTGAGTCGCGCTTATCGCCCCATGGCTGGCGGTTTTAAGAAAACCGGATTGGCTGTAGGTTAGATTCAGATCTACTGCGATGAACGGAAGCAGGATGGATAGACTGGAGATGTAACCGTCGTTGATGATGTGAAGAACGCTGCACCACCATAGATATTTCTTCGGTTTCGTTGGGTTCGACTCCGGAATATTTACGGAATGATTGGGGGTTGAAACGGTCGCCTCCTTTTTAACTTGAGGTGTGCGTCGCAAAATAGTGGGGATCCTCATCGATTTTGTGATAGCGTCAGGCGGCTATTGGGGTCGTCCGCTACGTAGTGGATTATCCGGCGCAAAGCGGGTCACCCCGATCTGCTCTACCGGCAGCCATGAGCGATATGGAGATCCACCTTCACCTGCGCTGCCGAAGTCACAAAGCCTCAGTTTGCGACCGTCTGGAACGGTATACTCTACACGAACAACGGTTGGCAAGCTATCCTTATTGCTTATCAACCGTCCTTTGATCGCGGTCGCATCGACCGCAGGAATCTCATCGGGGTCCATCGTGTTAAGTCGTCGATCATAAGTCAACAGAATGGGACCGCGGTAGATGGAAACCTTTCCATCATACTCTTTTTCACCGACCCAGTAGTGAGGCGACATGTCCAGTTCAAGTTCGACCTTGTCCCCAACCTCCCATTCCCTGTCCAGTACAAGGTAGGTTGCCAGCGACACCGATTTCACGCGCTCACCGTTCAGTTTGACTCTCGTTTTGGAAGACCAGTAGGGAATGCGTAATTTCAGAACAAACTGTGCGGGGCGTGAAGGCGCAACGTTGAGCGTGATCTTTCCTGTACGGGGATACTCCGTTTCCTGCGCCAACTCAACAGTTACCCCCGATGATAACCGAGTTTTCATGGTTGAAGGTCCATACCAATTAAGTATCAGTCCACCTCTGCAGTGCATCAATGCCCAATCGCTGACCATACCCAACCCGCGGGGACCGTTGACACTACAACAATTCAGTTCAGGACTGCCCTCCCGCGCTTGAAACACGATGTCGTGGGCGCTAGCGCGGCGCACACCGTCCATCGGTGTGTTGTAAGTTACCCAACGTCCAGTGTGGGAATGCAGTCCGGTAACCGAGTTCAGAGTTGATAACTCGATCTCATCTGCGACGACGGGGTTTTCGGTCAAGCGAAGCATCTCCACGCTGGCAGCAATCCAAGCAATCGTACAACAGGTTTCGATTGCTCCTTGATGATACGGATTTCCTTGCGCCTTCTCGCCGGATGAGAAACCACCGTTATTGTGCCGGTCCAGCCTGACAATACTCCACCAGATCTGCTCGAAAGCAGTTCGATACTGATCTTCCCCAGTGATCCAGTAGAGTTCTGCCATACCCATAATCGGATGCAGACTCTCCCATCTGGGCTTCGGTGTTTCGTAGAATTCCCGTCCAGCAAGCCCACCCCGAAGGTAATCACCAGCGAGGGGGCCATCAGGTCCCTCTGCAGCGAATTGATCGACAATCTCAAGCGCCATGTTCAGATACCGCTCGGTTTTCGTCTCCCGGTGGAGGAGGCAAAGGGTGTGAATCACTGCCAAATTCATCTCTGTGCTGCCGGTATCTACCAATCGGTTGCGCGTATTCGCCAAAAACTTCTCACAGATCAGGTCTGCGATTTTAATTGCGCTATTAAGTGCCTTTTTATCCCCGCTCTCCTCATGCCAGAGGATTAGCCCCAGCATAATATGGTAGTGTCCCCAAGCATCCCAAGTATTTCCCCCTTTACCTCCGACGTTGGGTGCCTCACCTGTCAACCGACTCTCTTGGGGCCAAGGTCCCAGATAACCGTCCGTATCCTGGAGTTGAACAAGCTGATTCACAAAGCCTCGGATAAAGGTCTTCAGGTTTGCATCTTGGGTGAGTCGGAGGATCTGCACGGCACTAGTCAGATATTTGCCGGCGAACTCACCTGCCCAAGGCACCATATCGCGGAGCGGCTGCCGATCCCGATCTCGGAAGATCTCCAACATCGCCGGATTTGCCAAAGGCGCTGCCTTCAGCCACTGTTCCGTAACGCCGGTGAGATAATCGGCGAGGTGCCCCCCGAATGTATATGTAGTTTGAGGGATGCGACTACATTTTGGGTGTTTCATCCTGCTTCTCCTTCGGACTTGCACCTATGCTACTGCCAGTGTGCAGGAATGATAATGTCCTCAAAGCCAAATTGATCGGCGATCCACCGTTCCTGAAACATCCCGTCCTTATACGAAGAACGCTCACTCTGCCGGATATCAGTTTCACCGGCTAACGCTTCTTCTAATGGTGCAACCGCTTCTGGATTTCCCAAGAGCAGTGTCCGCGCTCGCACGTTGGGGGCAAAGAAAATTGGATCGAAATAGGAAAGCGTCCGCTTGACCTGTGCCTCCTTTTCTGGATATAAACGGAGATAATCTTCAATCTCGCCCGGTACTTGGTCGCCGGTGTTGTAAAAACTCCCAGGCGAAGCGACAACATGGGTCACTTCAGGTCGAAGTGCTGCTGTTAATAGCGGCATACCTTCCTGCTTAATTGCTGCGAGGCGGGAATGGTCCACTTCTGGGCGTGTCAGCAGGTAGTCGACAGCCCGCAACCAATCCGCAACAAACCCACGAAAGATTGAGGTTTCAGGCGCATCAATGCCCTCAGTCATCATGCCGGGAAACAAGCCCGCATACGGTTTGTCGGCATTCCGCTGTCCACGTCCAGCGGTTGAAAAAACGAGGAATCGCCCGCGTTTTTCGTTGGCGTCCCCTTGTGGTAGCGGATCCGCGACGCTGCGATATGCCGGACCAAGTAGCAAAGTAGGAAACGGTCCGTCCCCATGCGGAATGCTTAAATAGCCGAACAATCGATAAGGACCGATGCCGGTGAAACGCACCGTGTAGCATTCGCAATACTCTGTGGATCGAATCGGCAGATGTTCCTCTTCGGCAGCGATAGGTGTAACTTCCAGTTCATGGCAGACCTGCTGCCAATAAGCATCAAAATCTTCGGGTCGAGATGTATTAGACATAATTACTCCTGTGAAATGGGACTGATGAGGGATAAATCAGTAGCTTTGCAAATGGTTTTTGAAGAAATCTTTTAGGATTGGTCCATGATGAACGCTGCCGGCATCGTGACCATGTCCGTCGTAGGGGTAGATCTGCTTATCTTCAGAGGCAATGGTGTTAAAGGCGGCATAGCCTGTTTCTGGCGGACATACGTTGTCCTGTAAACCGATATAGACCATAATAGGACAGGTAATTCGAGGTCCAAAATTAATACCGTCGAAGTACGCTAGCGTGTCACGTACCGCCTCTCTCCGCTCAGGATAAAGCCGCAGATAGTCACTGATTTCTTGGTATGGATAGGTGCGTGTTAACTCAATAGAATCCATATATCCGCAAAGATATGGGCAACCAGCCGCAGCGGCACGGATTTCAGGACGCAGCGCCGCTGTGGAAATTGCTAATCCACCGCCTTGGCTACTGCCATTCACACCGATTCGCTCGCCATCAACCTCATCGCGCGAAAGCAAGAAATCGACCGTCCGAGCCGCATCAATATAAAAGCCACGATAGGTATAGGTGTTTCGATCAACTATGTTATGCGTCAATAGGCCTGGGTAACCGGGGTTAAATTGTTGGTTACTGCGGATCTTACCACGCGGAGCGACGGAGAATGCAGCGTAACCGTCCTCTGCCCATGACCGCGGGATGGGGGGATCTTGAAGGTAACCCGGCACCTGTACGATGGCAGGCAGTTTCCCTGACCTTTCACGCGGCACGGCATACCAGCCGGCGATGCGCACACCGTCAAGACTATCGTAGTGCACATCATAAACTTCAATCTCTGGTGTACTGCGTAGCGGCACCAACTCCACCGTCGCATTCAGCGGAATCTCCGCCGACTGTGCCAGTAACCCGTCCCAGAACGCATCAAAGTCATCGGGTCGCGTGACGACTGTACGATATTGGTCGGCAGGTATTCTCTCAGTTTGGCTCATTCTGTTCTCCTTCTATAAGATATTGTTGGTCGTTTTGCCAAGATAGCGATATGGGTCTTGACCAATGATGTTAACAAGCATGTGGAAAGCAGGCTAATATTCACCATTGGCATTCCAGCCGGGGTACTGTTCCTCCAAAGCCGCCAAGGTTTGCGGTGTGTAGTATGGATGCCCTGCCGGTGGAAAGCGAAAAACCTCACGCTCTTTCGCCGTCAACTTTCCGATGAACCGACTAAACACCGGATTCTTTCCCTTGTCCGTATAATGTCTAAATCCTTCCCAATAATTGTCGGCTCTGCCAATCCCAAATCCCCATGTGAAGCGTTGACCGTCCTCACGGAGATAATCGCTCGCAGAGTGCAACGTGTAATTGGTGAACATACACAGTGTTCCACCCTTGCAGATTAACGGTTCATACTTAGTTGTATCACGTCCATGTTCCTTGGCAAGTAGCCGCAGTGGGGCTTGGTCCTCATCAACATCTTCGAGATGTACCCAAAAGCCGAGTTGACCAAACTCGCGCAGCGTATCGGAGGGCGGCAGCAAGGAGTTATTTCCGTTGTCGATATGTAAATTAGCAGCGTCACTGCCTACACCACCCCCTTTGAAACCGGGATAGCGAGCGATCATACAACCGGCGCGAAAATGGATATGTTCTGTCTTGAGCCATTTTCGGGCAAATCCCCACGCCCGATAGTCAACAATGCCTCGCAGCAAGGCTGTCTCTGGCGGTGGGAAATCAGTAAGAATCGCACGGCCCGGCGGTGGGTCATCCTTCACCTCGTCCCATGTAGGAAGTGACCTTCGCTGTGCCGCTTGCATTTCGCGCAACCTTTCGCCTGTATAAAAGCCCGGAACGATAACGTAACCTTTCGCGTCCAATTCGTCAAGATGTGCGTCAGTCAGTTCTGCGGACATATCTTCTCCTCTCAATTGTTAGCACTTCGATGTCAAACCTCCATCACCCACGGAGTAGGTTCTGGGGAAATATCGTGCTGTTTTGCCCAATTAATTAAACCATCATTTGTCGCTCCCAGCAACTGTTTGCCAACGTCATCAACCTGTGCTAAGACAGTCTCATCGGGTTGGACAAGGCTCATTGCTTTGTGCGACCCGCCCATCCAGCGGTAAGCGTAGCCAAAGATTATCACCTTTGAGACACGATCTGTCAGGTTGGGGGCAGAAGTATGGAAGAGACGATTTTCAAAAAGGAAAGCATCTCCGGCATTGAGGCGGAGTTCGATCGTTCCGACAGGGTCCACTTCTCCTTTTGGAATAGGCAACGGGGTATTTATCAGATGGGAACCCGATGCGAAGAGCGTAAAGGTCGGTCAGGCAGTATCCTACTTTGATGCTGACACGCGGCACGTTTTTGTGGCACAAGTCTACGGCAAGGCCGCTGTCACGATGCCAGCCTCGTTGATTAGCAATTTCTTCGTCTGCCGGCTCTGGAAACTTATAGATAATCGCTGTTGTATGCAGTTGAATATTAGGGGACAGCAGTTGGGCAACCAGGGGGACCGTCGGTGATTGGGTCATCAGGGGATGAAAGTCCGGTTCTTGGACAATACCGGGACGTCTTTGAACGTAAGCCCCGTCTGCATCAAACGATTCGATTAGCCGGTCGCTTACCTGAGTGAGTTTGTCAATCATCTCCGGCGATAACACATCTGGGACGACCAGATAACCGTTTTCATCAAAAAATTGGCGTTGTACCCCTGTGAGTTTCACAAAGTCCATATGGTAAATTTTAGAATTACTTAGACACTCCCAATTCACAGCCAACCCCCTAAATCCCCCTTATCAGGGGGACTTTGCAAACTTCGCGAAGGTCGGAGTTATTGGTAAATGTTTACTTATTTATCTAATTCACCATAGTTGCCTAGGTGCCGGGCAAAGAAATCCAATGTCCGGGGCCAAGCGGCTGTCGCTGCTGCCTCATGGTGACGCTCGCCGGTGAAATCCATAAAGGCGTGCCCGGCGTCGGAGTATGTATAAAACTCATGTGCCTTGTTATGGCGTGTTAATTCAGCGTCGATTTTCTGCATATCTTCCGGGGAGGGATTGGCGTCCTCTTCGCCGAAATGGAACAGCAGCGGACAATTAATTTCGCTAGTGCGCTCAAACGGCGACGCTCCGCCTTCTCCCAAAGCCACCATGGTGTTGCCGCCATAATAAGCCTCAGCGGCTTTGAACTGTGGGAGGGCTGCTGCCATCAAGTATGCTACTCTACCACCCATGCAGAAGCCGGTGATGCCGAGTGCCTCGCTATTAACAGCACTATGGTTCTGTAAGAACGCTACGGTGGCTTGAACATCGGCGATCATCTCTGCGTCTATAAGCTCTCGTGGGCCTCGTGGGTCATCGGGTCCCAACCGGTGGTAGAGATCTGGAGCAGCGGCGACGTAGCCGGCTTCCGCCAACCTATCAGCCATTGCGCAGATGAACGTATCAACGCCCCCGGCGTGCTGAGCAACTACTACACCGGGAAAAGGTCCCGTGCCATCGGGGGTAGAAACGTAAAGTGCCATATCTTGGTTATCGACTTTGAGGGTTTCTGTAAACGATGACATGTTTTGCTCCTCCTTTTCTGTTTTCGCCTACGGCGCATATCGGTTTGGTGGTTATCCCACCGTTTGAAATTCTTCACACACGAGGTTTGCCAACATATTGATAAATTCGGGATGCTTGCCGACAGTGCCGGCACGAATAAAATTCATGCCACATGCCTCAGCGGTTGCTTTGGCTTCCAAATCGAGATCGTAAAGCACTTCGACATGGTCGCAGAGGAAACCAATCGGTGATACAATGACATCCTGAACACCCGCTTCTCTTTTCTCTTTAATTAGGTCGTTGATGTCAGGACTCGTCCACGGCACGGTTGGATTATCGGGTGCGCTCTGGTAAGCAATATCGAAATCGGTTCCAAGAACTTCTGCTACGGCTGAAGCGGTTTGACGAAACTGTTCGGGGTACGGGGAGGTCTTTGCGGCGACTTGGGGGATTGCGTGGGCGGTAAAAATCAGAGCAGCTTCAGCAAAACGTGATTCAGAAATGCCGTTACATGCGCTACGAATGCGTTCCGCGATGGCGTTGATAAAGCCAGAGTGTAGATGCCACAGATCTTCTAAATAGCAAATGTTTAGTGTTTGGTCGCCTACTGTTTCGACTGCGGCGATAACATCGTTCTGATAACGCTCCCAACTGGCTTTTGACCGATAGGCAGACATGATGATAACAAGGACGTTGCGGTGCTCCTTCTCAACCATCCTCGCTACCGTTTCATGGAGATATGGCGTCCAATTGCGCATCCCCACGTAGATAGGAGAATCAACGCCCCGTTTTCTGAGAGTATCTCCAAGCGCATCCGCCTGCTTAAATGTCAGTTCGTTAAAGGGCGAAAATCCGCCGAGTTTGACGTAGTGGCTCGCAACTCCTTTCACACGCGCAGCATTCGATGGCGCATTCCCTACGATTCCCTCGACAAAGCAGTGCGCTTCCCCAGGGCATGCTTCGTACTGCCGACAACAACCGGGGGTCGGTCCTCCAAAGCCAACAAGTAGGAGGCTATCGTATGCGCCCCTTGAGTTCCATTGAGAATTTGTATCCTTCTTCAACAGTTTTTGCCCCCTAATTCTGTGCCTCTTTCGCAACCTTCACAAAGTGCTGCACATTTTCAAACGGTGTGTCCCGGTGGAGCCCGTGACTGAGGTTGAG
Organism: Candidatus Poribacteria bacterium; assembly: GCA_021295755.1. Lineage (NCBI taxonomy): Bacteria > Candidatus Poribacteria > Candidatus Poribacteria bacterium. The sequence goes on along the minus strand of JAGWBT010000117.1, from coordinate 2,405 downwards.
GATATGCCCGACCTTTCCACCCGCTTGTAGACAGTTGTTGACGGCGGTGGTAATATCATCACAGGTTCCATCTCGCAGGATTGCGTTGTCCACGTTCCCCTGAAAAGCGACTCTGCCCTTTGCTTCTTTCTGCGCTATTGACAAATCGACACACTTTCCGACACTCAAAACGTCAGCACCACTATTCAGCATCAGCGAGAGGTAGGAACACTCTTTGGCAAACAGGATGGAAGGTGTGCTCGGATCTAATGCCGCAAAGATCTGTTTGTGATACGGTTGGACAAAGGTTTCATATCTCGGTCGATCGATCTGATCAGCGATGGATTCAAACAGCTGGACAACCTGCGCGCCCGCCGAAATTTGGTAGTTGAGATAATGAATCGTCATCTGCGTTAAACGCTGCAGCAGTTCGTGAAATAGCTCCGGTTCTTCGTCCATCATCTGAAAAACGGGACGTGCAGCGTTTGAAACGCCTCCGCCCGCTGCCATCGGGCTGGTCCCTGCAACCATAAAAAAAGCGAGGGTCAACGGCGATCCTGCGAAACCAATCAACGGCAATTCTCCCTCTAACGCCCCACGCAGTCCGCTGATAATTTTCCCGGTAAACGCCATTTGTGAAGCAGGATTATCGAGGGGTTGTAGTGCCTCGATCTGGGATTGGGTCCGAATAGAAGAATCTAAGACGGGACCGGGGTCAAATCGGAAGTGTACGCCCATCGGGCAAAGCGGCGTGAGAATGTCTTTGTACACAATGATTGCATCAACCCCGATGCGCTTGGGTAAGAGAGAAATTTCAATCGCCCATTCAATCTCTTGATTGCTGGCTGGGCATGGTATCGTCCGAAATAACCGCTCTAACGGGAGATCGATTTTTTCTCTGAGTGCACGATACGCCGGATCTGAACGACCGGCTTGACGCATCATCCATACCGGAACCCGTTCTACCGGTAGGCGTCGAGCGGCGCGAAGGAGGAGGTCATTTTTAAGCATAACGTTCTCTACTCTTTCGGACGTCCTCTCAATTCAAGATATTCCCTCAGTTTTACGTAGCTTTTGATGTTTTTCATGATCCGACCACTTTCTCGTTCTTCAAGATAGAGAAAGAACCCCATCAGATATAGGCTAATCAGAAACAGTAGAAAACTAAGGAAGCATTGGAGGATAGCAAAATAGTTCGCTGTAAAATCTAATTTAGGCATCCCATCGCCCCACGAAACCGAAACAAAGCCTTGCCAGCCTGTGACACCCATTGATAAAAAAGCGATTGAGAGTACAAAAACAACGAAAAACTGTATGCCCATGGCTGACCTTTCTGGCAGGGATTTCAGGGCTAATAGTTAGATCACTGTATTATAGCATATCAATCATCCGTGGTAAAGGCTTCTCTACCCTGAAATTTCTAATGTTTTTCGTTGCACAAATAGCCAACCTGTGATAAAGTTTTATTCAAATTAGAAATGAGCCTTTAGCGGTAGACCCTGAGTCACGTAAACGCCAAGGAGAATTCAGAGCCGTGAAAATCGTTGGAGTTATTCCCGCTCGCTATGCGTCAAGTCGGTTTCAGGGCAAGGCGTTGGTGGACATCCTCGGCAAACCGATGGTGCAGCAAGTCTATGAGCGAGCGGCACGTGCCAAAACGCTGGATGCTGTCATCGTCGCAACCGATGATAAGCGAATCTACGATGCGGTTGTCGGCTTCGGTGGACAGGTGGTTATGACATCACCAGACTGTCCCACAGGCACTGAAAGGGTTGCGATTGTCGCTGAAACACTCGATTGCGATGTCGTGGCGAACATTCAGGGCGACGAACCGTTGCTGGAGCCGGTGGTTATCGATCAGATGATTCAACCGTTTCTCGATGACCCCAGCGTGGAAGTTAGCACATTGAAGCAACGAGTCGAAAATGATGCGGATTATCGAGACCCCAATGTCGTTAAAGTTGTGACTGACCTCCAGGGCTTTGCGTTATATTTTTCCAGAGCATCAATCCCCGGCAATCTCTCAAATCATTGGCTACAAGTTCACCCAAACTATCGACATGTGGGGCTGTACGCTTACCGTCGAGAGCGGCTCCTTGAGTTTACTCAATGGGAGAGAACGCCGTATGAGAGCGCCGAAGGACTTGAGCAGCTACGCTTCCTTGAACACGGTATCCGCATCCGCGTCGTTGAGACAGAGCATTCGTTGATTGGGGTTGATGTGCCCGCAGATTTGGAGCGGGTGCTTGAAATTCTAGAATCACGAGGGTAACGCAAATTGATTGCTTGAATCGCAATAAAGGGTAGGGGCAATAAACAGAAAGTCAATAACGACCTTGCAAGTGCCCTTGCTTATCAAGAAATCCTTTAGGTCTAAGACCTAAGCATTTATGCTTGGTATACAGATTGCTTTAGCAAGTTTAATC
>JAGWBT010000116.1 GCA_021295755.1 Candidatus Poribacteria bacterium | reverse complement strand
GTCCTTCGATAATAGTTGTGCCTCTGCCTGCGTCTGCTTGGAAACGCTGTCCTTTAGAACGCTTCTTGAACTTGGGAAACTTGCTTTGCCCTGATTTCCATTTTCTGACCGCATTTTGGAAGTTAAAGTAAATCGCATTATGAGCAGCACGTTGATTGAGTGCTTTGCACCACTTGTATTGCTCATGCTTGACAGAATTAAAACGTTTGACAAGCTCTATATGATTGTGCCACTCGCCGTTATCTAATCCCTCCTTAAAATCTGCAAGGACGTGGTTATAGGCAACACGGGCATAACCACAGTGTTGAGCGAATTGGGTCGCTTGGACGTTATTGGGATCTAAAGCAATTTTATGGGTTTTTAACATGGGATTGTCTTTCCGTCTTTCGATTCCTGTTACAGAGGATGTGGGAGACACCGCCATGCGACGGTGTGCAACTCTCCCACCGAAAGACGAAACAAGTGTGGCACATTTTACCGTGAAAATCAACTAAAACTACGCCTTTTGACCCAACCCTAAAGCATTGGGATTGTTTCCAATATTTTCATGGCAATCCCCATCTTATCATGCTCCGGCGAATCCTGCAATCAGGAAAGGATGTTGCAGACCGTAATTCCGTTTTGCCTGATTTATTGTTTCGCCGACTCTTTTATTTTCTTATTTCTACCGATACCGAGCCTGAATCCGGAAAATCCAATTCAATTGTCTGATGAGCATACCCTGCTGCCTCAACCACGATACGATACCGGCGTGCGTGAACCCCGTGGAAAGTGGCTTTTCCAGCTCGATTTGTTACTAACGGAAAGGTACTATCTAACGCAACCCTTGCACCAGCCACCGGTTGCTGTGAAGTCGCATCAACGATCCGAATTTCAAGTTCCTTTTGAGGTAAGACTTCACCTGTTGCGCCGGAGTTGAATTCTTCGTCAGACAATTGAGCGTTTTTCAGAAATTTCCACGTTCCCAGAAAAATTGCGTACGCCTCCTGTGTGATCAGAGCAGGAGAGTCCACAAGTTCAGGGAGATGTGGATGATTGATAGAACGGATCTCAAGCGCAAGTGCTATTTTGTTAGTTGACCGAATCTCCGGCGATTCTTCATCGCCATACGTTTCAATCGGTGTCTGAAAAAGTGCCATGTTAAATCCATTAAGTATCGCTTTAAGGTAGTCTTCCGCAACCTGATTCCCCGGATAACCTGTAGCGATTACCGATGGTTCGCCTTTAACCCAGGCACCGTGATCGATCCGGAGGTAGTATCCGTCATGTTTAACGGCGTTGATTATCTTGACCCGTTTCGAGACGGGGATTTTCTCATCTTTTTCTCGGATAAGGTGAACGCTGGCTCCAGCAAGTTCCAGCATCCCCTTCAGTGCTTTTGACACGGCGAGATTCAGATCTGCGGGCGCAACAGAATTGGTGATAGGTGTTCCTCGTTCTGAACCGCCGTAGCGGGCATCGAGGACAAAGGCTTTCCCAATAAGTGTACCGTCTGCAATCGGATGTAGTTGGGGATGGAGGACCTGTGCACTGTTTGAGGGCGCGTTGGTCTCCAGTCGAAGGCCGTAGTAGCCAGCTTTTGAAACGTTAAGAGTTGCGTCCCCCGGCAAAACGTTATCGAAAAAGAAGTGGCCATCTGGGTTAGTCGTTGTTGCTCTGTTCTTTTTTCTCATTAACTGTACGGCTGCATCTGAGATGGTGTTTCCAAAAACATCGTGCACGCTGCCCTGAACAATCCCGCCACGAATTTTCTCAAAATGGATCGTGATGGTTTCTGACCTGTTTTTGTATGCAACCTTCACCTGTGCACGACCCGGCTGTGGCTGTGTTGCGTCCGTGTGTAGGTAAAATCGTGCCTCTCCATTCTGTGAGAGGCTTTCAGTCTCAGCAAGCCGCCCAATTGATGTCTGAGCGTAAATCGGTTCGTCATCTGCAATTGATAGACCATTTTTGTCCAGAGCAGTGGCAGTAATACCGACATAGCTCGCGCCATCAGGGGGAAGGGTTTTCGTCCATGCGCGAAGTTTCAACTTTGCGGCGGGTGGGGCAACTTTGAACCACTGTCCGCCCGGCAGGCTGTGATTCCCGTAGTAATTGACGAGATTGGTTTCGACAATATGTACGCCGTTGGAAAGCGGCTTCGGCGGGGTAATTACAATGAGATCCTTGGCGCGGAGATACTGGTGGGGAACAATGACTCCATCAAGTTTGACGCGGATGGAATCGGAAAAGACCTGTTGCCTTTTGAGCATCCACGCACCGCGCTCATGCAAGCCATCCTCTACGCGAATCTCAATGCGCGGTTTCTTTGTTTCAACGGACGATTCTGGCAATGGGGTCAGCAAAACACCCTTCGGAAATCCCGCTGCAACGTAACGCGCAATCCCGATAAAATAGCCGTAAGCCTCACGCTTGTTATATGACTCCTTTTTCAAACGTTGTTCTTCTTCGGGGCTGGAATAAAACGATGCTTCAACCAAAATTGCAGGACGCTTCGTCAGACGTAGGACGCCGAATCCGGACGGTATTACCAATCGATCCGAATAAAGCCCTGTTGGCGTAAATTGTGGCATGCGCAGCGCATCAGCGACACTCTGCTGTACATACCGGGCGAGATCTAAACTGGCCCGGGACTCATCTGCGTCCTGATGATACCATGTGGAGGTATAATTGGTTTCGGGGTCACTGAACCAATTATGATGGAGGGAAATGAAAAAATCGACAGCGTTCTCGTTGGCGATTTCACTCCGATCCGGGAGGCTAACGAAGGAATCATCAGTGCGTGTCATAAAAACGATCGCGCCTGCCTCCTTCAGGAATTCGCGCAGATACAGTGCCACGTGTAGGTTCACCTCTGCCTCACGAAGTCCAGTTGGTCCGCGCTTGTAATTCAGCAGGTGAGCCTGTCCACCGTGTCCTGGATCTAAACAAATTTTGATTCCCTCAAGGTAACGGGCATAAGGCGGAATCCCGAAGTTGGCTTGAGGGAGTTTGCGCCATTCATTGGGTTCCTTAGGTTCGTTGAGTGCGTCGGGTTTTTCATGTTTTTCGCCGCAGCCAGTCAATACAATTAATGCAATGCAGATGAGGGAGAGGAGAGGTTTTTTCACGCGTGTCATTCCGTTGTAACCTCGCAGGGAAAACGTAGCACCTCTCAAATCTCATAGATCTGACGACTAAGAATCTTTTTGTAGTGCTTTCTGGTAGAGTGCGGTTCCGTAAAACTCATAGGAAGCTGCTGTATCTGGAACATCAACTACATGGACCGTGAACCGAGCGGGCACACCGTTTTCCGGTAGGTAGTCACGGAAAAAGTTACTATATGCTTGAGCATAGGCTTTACGTAGGCGTTCCTGTTCTGCTGCGTAACCCGCCGGATCGACAATCGGATTTGGCGCTTTGGGTTGACAACCGAAGGCATGAACCTCAATGAAATCTACATCTTTCAGGGAATCGCAAATACCCGCTTCTTGCAACCAAGATTCCCAACTTTTGAATACCAGTGGGATCTCCTGCTCTGGATCCATCGAAACTAGTTCATCAAGGTTCAGAACTCCCTTTGCCGAATATCCTCCCGTTAGACCCGAAAAATAAATTTGCAGATCCCCATCTGGCAACGTCTCAGTGACCAAAGCGGACAACACCGGGTGATCGCCTTGGTAATAATAGGTCAATTTCCCACGTTTTTTGACATTAAATGCCATTCTATATCCCTCCGCTAAATATAAATATTAAAAAAGCATCGAGGAGGTGCACTCGATGCTTGAGTATATGTAAGTGCTGAAATAGATCTTTAACTTCAAAAGGTTACGTTCTTAAAAAGCCAGTATGGCGTGCGAACACGATTAACGTTTCTCTATGGTTCTGCCTATGAAGAAGATTAAGATTCCTACCACGAGGGAAGCTACCTCTACGCCCATAGCACCACCTTCACTCAAGCCGTAGGGGTTGATACACCCAACATATAACCCCGCCCCCAGAAGCGACATTCCTATCAATTCTAATACTTTACCGACGATAAACACTGTGAGCTCCGCGCACTTGAGTCTTGAGGCATCGGTGTTAATTGCCTAACTACATTGGGCTGTTGCACGATGATTAATAAAGTTGTTTGATGCGCCCCCATTGTACCGCTTTTTGGTTCGCATTTAGCTTGATATTCGCAGTAAATACCAGATCAGCAAGGGCATCTTCCGGTTCGCTTTGGCCGGTGGGACCCCAGCGAAATTTGTGGTTCAGGCGATCATCATCTACATCGTAGTAGTAAATCCCAAAACTGATGGTATCCTCTTTCCTCGGTGTCTGCATCAAGTCAAAACTCAATTCTACGGATTGCCCTCCATTTCCCCAATTAACCAACAGTCCTTGGTTGCCAGCGACCATAATATCTTCTCCAACGGGAAGTGTGTAACGATATAGATCGCTCTGCTGTCCCGAATGTCCTGTATCTATATAAATCTCTACGCGATCTTGCAGGTTAATTTTTTCGTGAGCCGTTTCAATTTGGTCATCGGTCAGTTCGATGGCTATGTAGAGAGAGGCGTTGCGCCATACAGCAGCAAAGGTAGCTTTGAAATCACTAAAGTCTCCCCAAAGCCGATCCCCTTTGACATCATGATCTAGGGGAGCAGATATAGCATCGTCCCATGCTGGGTCGTCAAGAAAGCCATCAACCACAGGAGCAACCTCTACCAGTTTTGCTTTATATCTGAACTCGGCACCGGTCTGCGGATCTATAATGCGTGCGGAGCTATAACTGGCTGCAACCAATATAATGAGTGTGCAAAAGAATAGCTTTTTCACCATCTGGCTTGCCTGCGTTAGATAAAAAGTTAAACGTTTAAGTTCAGTTAGGCTAATTGGTAGTATACTAGCTAGTGTATTGAGTGTCAAGAAAAAATGACTTTCTTGGTTAGTGTAGAGGTATGGCGACAACTTTCTATAGATTTGTGATTAATTTCATTTGACCTTGTTAGTAGCGTACCAAGTTGGCTCTCAGAAAGTTCAATCGTGGCTGATTGTTGCGATAGTGTAGACTGCTCTGGCAGAAACCTTCAAGAATCTACCATTATTGGGATTGCCAATCATTCCCCCAAAATCCCCAGTCAAGGAGTTGTCCTCCGGAATAGACAATGTAATCGGGCAGGAGTTGCATATCAAGGTGGCTTCCCCAGCATATTGCATCTGGTGTGACTCCGGTGTGAACTGCGACATAGCGTTCCGGGTTTGAAGGATGAGGAAATACGGCGAAAACCGCTGTCCCATCCGCTGTGTACGATTTATCGGAGAGGTGGATTGTCTTGCTCTCAAAGGCAATCGGCAGCTTACCTTCAAATTGTGATAGGATGGCGTTAGAATCATAAGCGCCATATAGGAGGAGGTTGTTTGTTTGCAGAAGATCTTCGGTGAGTTCAACGTCAGGGATGACAGGGAGTTGGACAGCATTATCCCCCATGATGCCGCCACGATGCACCCCTCCGTTTCTGCTGCGATAGTATCCGACCACGTCCTCGGCAATCCATTTGTTAAAAAACGTCTCCTCTTCTGTCCCAATTGTGCCGGGGACAAGGATAAGCCCATCGAAAAAGAGATTACTGATGGGACCCGATGCCCGGTGACGCTTCTCAGTGGAGAGATCAAAATTGCCATGCGCCCAAACGCCTTGACGATCTCGTTGAAACTGTTTCTGGTGACTGAAGTTCATTAGTTCAAACCTTTGGTCATCAATTGTTACATCGACAGGTTCGTTCTTCTGAATTGGTCCAAGCGAGAAGGTGCGAATATTCTCAGTATGGACGACGAGGTGGCTGTCCTTGATGAAACGCGCATTAACCGCTCCTCGCTCACCGTAGTATGACAGTTGATCTATCGTGACCCAATATGATTGGTTATGGCGTAGATTATAGGTTGCCAGTGGAACGCTATTCACGGATCGCTGCTTCCGCTGCTTCAGCAGCCAAAGAATTACCTCTTTCCATATATCGGGAAGGCGACACCCATGGCCCGTTTTAGGGATCTCTGTATATTTATGTGTATAACCCTGTTCTTCCATAAGCTGCGCCATTTGACGGGAATGCTCAACCGGGACACCGCCGCCAACGCCCCGATCCCATTCACCGTGGATTATCCAAACAGGCGTATGAGAGAGATTTTCGATGAGAAACGCAGCAGATCTAGCGCTCCAAGAGGGTATTTCCCATTCGTGCATGTGGAACGTGAGCCCTCCCGGTTTTTCCCACAGTCGATAGTCGCAATAGCCACAAAACGGCGCGGCACCCGCGAAAAGATCTGGATAGTGTGAGATGAGATACCACGTTGCAGCCCCACCCATCGAACTGCCCGTGATTGTGATACGGTCTCGGTCAATGGCGTAGTTTGAGGCGACATGTTCGATGGCTTCTAGGACATCGATTTCGCCGTAGTTCTGATAAACGGAACCGGAGCCTCGTCCCGTTGGCCTAAGGACGATACACGATTGATTGTGTGCCGCAGCAATCCCTGCGATCTGTTCAGTCAACTCGACTGCGCCGGGTAGATTTCCCAATGCGCCAGGGCTGACCTCCACAATTAAGGGCTTCGGTTCATCACTTGTATCAGTTGCACATACCACATAGGGGTGTAACTTGCCATCAACCTTGGATCGAAAATACTGGAGTTGACCAACTGGCATCATCTGTTCCTTTCCCAAAGCAAAAAAGGGGAAACAACAGATTTGACTGCTGTTTCCCCTTTCATTAATCAAATATTGATTACCGAAAACTACTGTTGTCCCGCCACCCGTAATCGATTTGCAGCGCGAGCGAATGCCGCTTCTGCTCGCTCGCGGTTAATATTTAGATCGCGTGAAGCAAGGAGTTCCTGTGCGCGTTGACGCGCAGCTTCTGCACGTTCGACATCAATTTCATACGCCCACTCGGCGGTATCTGCCAACACAGTGACGCCGGTGCGTAATACCTCAAAGACACCTCCACTGGTTGCGATGAATTGGGGCGTGTCAGCTTCACGGATGCGAATTTCGCCAATGTCAAGCACAGTCAGAAAAGGGAGGTGCCCGGCAAGGATCTCAAACGATCCCAGTTCGCCGGGGGCTCTCACGCTAGTAACATCGCCCTCATAAATCAACTGTTCGGGTGTTCGAATTTCGAGATATAATCTTTTTTCAAGCATAATTAATCTGCTGCTTCTTGTAATTCTTCGGATTTCGCCTGCTCAAATGCTTCGTCAATCGTACCGATGTAAGCCAGTGCTTGTTCAGGAATCTCGTCGCAATCGCCTCTGAGAATTGCCTGACACCCCTCAACGGTATCCTCAATCCTGACATATTTACCCGGTTTGCCAGTAAAGCGTTGCGCGACAAACATCGGCTGTGTTAGATACTTCTCTATCTTTCTTGCCCGTGAAACTGTCAGTCTCTGCTCATCTGAGAGCTCGTCCACGCCTAAAATTGCGATAATGTCCTTCAAACTCTCGTAATCCTGAAGTACCGCTTTCACTTGACCGGTCGTGTCATAGTGTTCCTGACCGATGACGTCCGGGTTCAAAATACGGGAGGTAGAGGTCAATGGATCGACGGCGGGGAAGCGTCCCATCTGCTGGATTGACCGTTCAAGGCGTGTCACAGCGTCGAGGTGTCCAAAAACGGCGACAACGGCTGGGTCTGTGTAGTCGTCAGCTGGAACATAGACGGCTTGGAACGAGGTAATCGAGCCGTGTTGTGTTGATGTAATTCGCTCTTGTAACTCTCCCATCTCCGTCGCCAACGTTGGCTGGTATCCCACCGCGGAGGGCATACGTCCCAAAAGCGCGGAAACCTCGCCACCTGCGAGGGTAAAACGGAAAACATTGTCAATAAAAATCAACACATCCTGCCCACCCTCATCGCGGAAGTATTCCGCCATAGAGAGTCCAGCAAGTCCAACGCGCAACCGGGCACCCGGCGGTTCATTCATCTGTCCAAAAACCATGGCGGTCTTGTCGATTACGCCGTACTCGTCCATCTCCAACCAAAACTGATTCCCTTCGCGGGTCCGTTCTCCGATTCCGCAGAAAACGGAATATCCGCCGTGTTGGGTGGCGATATTATAGATCAGTTCAGCGACTAACACTGTTTTTCCGACACCCGCACCACCGAGGAAGCCGACCTTTCCACCTCTTGCGACCGGTTGAATCAGGTCAATCACCTTGATTCCGGTTTCCAACATCTCCGAGACGGTGCTCAATTCATCCGGGGGCGGTGGATGGCGATGAATGGGATACCGTTGTGTGGTGTCTACCTCGCCTGCTTCATCGATCGGCTGTCCAGTAACGTCGAAAACACGACCGAGCACGGCGTCGCCCACAGGCACCGAGATCGGCTCACCACTATCGATAGCGCGTGTGCCGCGTACTAGCCCGTCAGTTGTGTCCATCGCAATGGCGCGGACTCGGTTTTCGCCTAGGTGTTGTTGGACTTCCAGTGCTAACGTTGTACCATCCTCACGCTGGACTTCGATTGCGTTGAGAATATCGGGCAACTTCCCTTCCGAAAAATCGAGGTCAACGCGTGCGCCGACGATTTCTAAAACTTTGCCTTCATTCATGATTGATCTCTCTTTCCATTAATTATTTTATATTACCAATCCCATTGGTAGAAGTTCTTTTATAAGTCTTTTTACGATGTACCCTTACATGATTGACTTCCATTATATAGTTAGTTAGCCACTAAGCCGCACGACCTTGAGTTTTCGATATAATATCCGCAAGCCGGAATTGTGCTGCGGCACGTCCGCCCTCTGGTAGGCCAAGTGGCAAGCGAATATTCAAAAGGAATGGGCGGTTTTGCCTTTCAACCACGTTCAACCCATGTTCAATTGCCGCAGCAAGACGAGACTCCTCTTGGACGTGCATCCCCTCTATACCGACCCCCTCCGCGAGTTTCACGGGGTCAATTCCGTCTAGAACGACTCCAGCATATTCTCCGGTCTCCTTCATTACCCCATCCACGCTTCCGAAGGAGGAAGCAACCGCGCCATAGGATTGGTTGTTGGGAATAATGTAGAGGACCGGTACGCCATGATGTGCTGCGGTCCACAAACCTGACTCCGCGTACAACAGCGAACCGTCACCGACCAACCCAACAACCGGCTTTTCAGGGGCTGCGAGTTTCAAGCCGACCGCTCCACCAACCCCGTAGCCCTCAGACCCACCGGCAGCCCGGATATATCTGTTCCTGCCAGCGTCTGCTCCGTCTACGGTGTCTGATGAAAACGTATATCCGCCGACGGTGTCCCAAGGGACCGCATATTGTTCGAGCATTACCAACCCACCGCCACGACGCTCTAGGGCAGTGTCGAGCGTCTCTGCAACTATCCATGATCGGATCTGATTTGGTTGGGTCTCAGTCCTCCACACCTCGTTTATTCGCTGTACGTGAAGCGCGGCGGCTTGTTCAATTACCCAAGCACGTCGCCCGTCAAAGTGGTTCGGGGTTGAATGGCTCGACGCCAATTCAAGAAGCCGCTCAAAGGTCCGGCACTCATCCGCCAGAATCGCCATAGACAGATACGGGATATTTTTGATATGCTCAATATCGGATCCAATGGCGATAACCTGCCGCGCTTTAGAAAATACATCGAAATCTCCCGGCCTGCCGCCGCCCCTATGATGTATACCGATACAAACGATCAGGTCGGGTTGAAGGACATCTACCACCTGATCCAACCGATGCTTCTTTCCCAAGTCCCGACGGGGACGTAGCTGCTGACACAGGGAACGCCAAAGTGTTCAGCGACCGCGATAATTGGGGCTTCTGCACCACTTTTCCAGACACCATCCCCAATATAAAACAGCGGGGACTTCGCGTCGTGCAAGGCAGATTCAATCTTCTCGACATCGCTATCTGATGGATAACCCGCGTGGAGGTCTGGGATACCAAGTGCCCGATCATACACAGCGAGATGGACGGGCCCCACCGGCGGCGTTTTGGCGACCAGTAACGCACGGTGAATGGCTTGCGGCAGCCCTTCGGGTTCGATCGCGGTCCAGTTTTGCTTTGTAAAAGGCGTAGCGATGGATGTCGGTCCGAAGTTGTGATCGAGATCGAGTTCAATCCGATCCGCGAAACTACCGGTGTCGCCTGCAAAGCTGATGACGACGACGGGTAAACCGCCGGACCAAATATTGATTAGCTGCCCTAAACATTGGGCAAGTCCCGCAGCGAGATGGACCACCATGACCGCCGGATCAAGATTTGCTTGTGTGTAACCACCCGCTTGCGCCGCAACGGTTCCCTCATGGAGTGCCAAAATGCCGTGTATATCTGGGTGAACATGCAGTGCGTCAAAAAAGCGTGCCTCACGTGAGCCGGAATTATAAAACAGATACTTCACATCCAGTGCTGCAAGTTGCTCGACCATAACCTGAGACGGATTCGCTGTGTCACTTTCTTTGTTCAATAGTAAAAAACTTGGTTTCTGTTCCTTGCTTTACTGTGCTAATCTCAGTGATTATTCGTTGACGTAATCCGGACGTTGCTCAAACAAAAGTTGAGCAACGCGAGTTGCTCGGTTCGGGAGTTCAGTGTTAACAGCCCTCACCGCCTCCTGTACTAGGTACGTATTGGCTTCTTCGAGGCTATCGAACTCAAACTCAACGAACCTATGCGGAGATGCACCGTGAAGGTTGTCGTAAGATGCTATCCGTTTGACCTCTTCGGGTGCTTCCAGCGACGGTGCAACAGAGGCAATCCACTCTAGATACGCGTCTTTTCCGCCAAGGGGGTAGTCAACTAAGTAAACGAGTTTAACCGTCCGGCTAGGATTTTCGTTTTTTGAATAATCAGCAGAGCGTTGGGCAAATACGTGCGTACTTACCTCACTACTGTGATCTGGAAGTGCTTCAAAAACCGCAGCAACATCGGGACGACTCAGATATGTCGCCGCATCCACATAGCTATCAAATTCAAACTCAACGAGTCGATGCGGATTCTCACCACGGGCATTATCGTAAGATACTACCCGATTGACCTCTTCGGGTGCTAGTAGTGTCGGGGCAACAGCCGCGATCCATGCAAGATAGTCGGCTTTCCTACCGACCGGATAGTTGACTAACCACACCAACTTCACTGGAACCGCTTCCATATCCTCCATGTCGGTGTCCGTAGATGACATCATGTCCATCATATCAGCCACCCCAGTATCTGTAGATGACATCATGTCCATCGCATCGGTCATCCCAGTATCCGGGGATGGCATCATCTCCATCATCATATCTGTGCCAATTTCACAACCGACTAGAGCAACTAGCGCTATTAAAACAACTAGAAGCATACTTCCTAATTTGAACTGCATCAGTTAGTCTCCTTTGATGTAAAGTAGATTAACGGTGAGATGTAAGCCTTTGGCTCACATAATTCTTTGGGTTTTACGGTTTCATCATAGTAAAGTAAAATTAAAGTCCGGGACACTGCATGTGAAAATAGGTGGTTGCTGCATCAAGGTTATGCAGTGGATATTGTTTATCGCGCAGCGGCATCATGAGGTTCCACTGCTGGATTTTCCGATTGAGTTGTTGTAACTGAACAGTGTAGGCTTCCAATGCCCGTGTGCGTTCAAGTTCAAAAACCGATCGAATCGCATCGCGTTTTAACGGTTGCGCTCGGAGTTGTGCTTCCAAACGGCTCCGCCGTCCTTTGAGATTCTCGATTAATTTTTCGGTGTTCTCAGTTTCGGCGCGAATTTCTTTATCCAATTCAATCCAGCGCGGTGCGAAGCCGTTATCCTTGAGCATCTGATTGACCGTACGAACTGCCGGTGGGACGTAAGGATTATCATCGCGTTGTTGAGGTTTGCCCTTGCCGGGTAGGTCCTTAAAATCGCCCCGCTCCATCGCTTCTTGAATCTGTTTGCTGACGTTGTAAGGCATGTTTGCACCTCCAATAACACCCGCTGCGAACTGCCTCTACTTATCGAAGTGGTAAACTATTTGGTCAAAGCGGTTGCACACGAATGAGAACACAAAGATCAGCGGCTCGGCACCGGTACATCGGACAGCATGTTTGGCGTTGGACGGAATGTAGATTGCTGAACCCGGGCCAATTTCTGATTCGTGATCGTCAATTACCATGTGACCATTGCCGCTGGCGACGTAGTATGTTTCCTCTGGCTCGTGGCGGTGAAGAGGGAGCCGGGTGTCAGGCGGAAACTCCGCTACACCCATTACAAGCCCACTGCTCGGTCCCTTTTCTCCGGTAACCAGGAGCTTCCAGCGGATCGCACTCTTGGCGGCAAGGTCCGCGTCCTCCCAACCTTCCCAAGCGAGTTCTTCTTGATTGATAATGATGGGTTGCTGCACGCTCATAACTCGCTTTCTCCTCCGGCATTGAGGATACTATCCACTTCGCAGATTTTAACCCTCTAGCGCCGCTGCACCGCTCACAATCTCAGAAATCTCTGTGGTAATCTGAGTTTGACGGGCACGGTTACGCTGAAGAATTAAATCATCAATAAGCTCATTGGCGTTGCGCGTCGCATTTTCCATCGCCGCCATCCGCGCCGCTTGCTCTGCGGCGTTGGAATCCAACAAGACCTTCCACATCTGCATGTTCAGGTGTTTTGCCAATACAGACTGAAAAATTGCCTCTTGTTCTGGCTCATATAGGTAATCGAGGAAGAGTTCATCACCGGTTGGCACTTCAGGGGTAAGTGGCAACAATTGCTCGACCAAAACTACTTGTAGAATCGCGGATCTGAAATCGTTATAAATCACTTCTACCCTGTCGACCTGCTTGTCCCTGTATAGATGTTCAAACTCCTCCACAATGTCAACCGCGGTGTCAAATGTCAATTGCCGAAAAATGTTCACATATTCAGCTATAACGTTATAATCGCGCCGCGCAAAATGATCTCGGCTGCGTCTACCAACACAGACGACCATCACTTCCGCTCCCTGTTCTTGGTAGTGTTGTGCCCGTTGGGTTGTTGTTCGGATCACGTTACTGTTAAAACTGCCACACAGTCCACGGTCTGCGGAGACAGATATTAGGCAAACGCGCTTGAGTTCACGCGATTCTAGCAATGGATGAGAGGGATTCTCGATCTGGGCGATCAGGTGTCCTAGAATTGTATTGAACTTTTCGGCGAAAGGACGGGTGGCTAGGATATTTTCCTGTGCCCGGCGTAACCGCGCCGCAGCAACCACTCGCATCGCGTCTGTTACCTGCGCGATGTTTTCAATACTTGCGATACGCCGTCTGATTTCACGTAATGTTGCCATGGTAAACCTCTAGTGAGTAATGAGTAATGCATAAAGAGTCATCCGAAGCAATTCATGTCAATCTAATTCAGGACGAGTCATTGTTTTTAATATTACGCATTACGTATTATTCTTCGGATTTGAACCCATCCTTAAAACTCTGCACGGCGGTTTGGAGTTGTTCAATCAATTCATCACTGAGTTCCCCTGTATCAACAATCGCCTTGAGAATGTCTGCATGGTTTCTTTCCATATATGCCAAGAATTCAGATTCAAACTGTGCCACTTCAGTCGTTTCAAGATCATCTAGGTATCCGTTTGATCCACAGAAAATTGATGCAACCTGTTTTTCAACGGACATCGGTTCGTATTGGGGTTGTTTCAGCAATTCAACGAGTTGCTCTCCACGCCGAAGTTGGGCTTGCGTAGAAGCGTCCAGATCAGATCCAAACTGAGCGAAAGCGGCAACCTCTCGGAAGCTAGCTAGGTCGAGTTTCAGTGTGCCTGCGACTTCATCGGACTTCATCGCTCGTGTCTGGGCGTCTCCACCAACGCGGGACACTGAAGTACCGACATCAATCGCCGGGCGGACGCCTTGGTTAAACAGTTCCGATGTTAAGTAAATCTGCCCATCGGTGATCGAAATCACATTCGTTGGAATATAGGTGGTGAGGTCGCCTTCAAAGATTTCGATAATCGGCAGGGAGGTCAACGAACCGCCGCCTAATTCATCACTAAGTTTTGCGGCACGCTCCAACAAACGGGAGTGCAGATAAAAGACATCGCCCGGATACGCTTCCCGGCCCGGTGGACGCCGTGAAAGCAGCGACATCTGACGATACGCCCACGCATGTTTGGTAAGATCATCGTAAATAACCAGCGCGTGTTGTCCCTTATCGCGGAAGTATTCTCCCATCGAAGTCCCTGTGTAGGGTGCAAGGTATTGGAGCGGAGACGGTTCACTTGCCGGTGCAGAAACGACAACCGTGTAATCCATTGCGCCGTACTGTTCTAGGGTATTCACGACCTGTGCAACCGTTGAACCTTTCTGCCCAACCGCCACATAGATACAGAATACATCGGTATTTTTTTGGTTAATGATGGTATCGATCGGGATAGCCGTTTTACCCGTTTGACGGTCACCAATGATTAGCTCCCGCTGCCCCCGTCCGATTGGCGTCATGCTGTCAATCGCCTTCAAGCCGGTATAAAGTGGTTCGTTCACCGGCTGACGCTGCACAATACCCAATCCCTTCCGTTCAACAGGGAGGGTGTCGTCGGTCTGAATTTCGCCTTTGCCGTCAATTGGTTGTCCAAGAGCGTTTACGACGCGCCCAAGCAGGGCTTCACCGACAGGCACTTCGAGCAATCTGTTCGTCCGCTTGGCGAGGTCTCCCTCATGGATTAACTTATCTTCGCCGAAGAGGACGCAGCCGACATTATCCTCTTCAAGGTTAAATGCCATACCGGCAACGCCGTTGGGAAATTCAATCATTTCACTCGCCATGACGTTGGCAAGTCCGTGGACACGGGCGATCCCGTCGCCAACCTCAAGCACGGTTCCTGAATCGTATACGTCAACTTGCTGGCTATATTGTAGTAATTGTTGTTTTAGAATGTTCGATACTTCGTCGGGTCTGACTTCTCTTGCCATAAGTTATATTCTCCCTTTGGGGCGAGCGCATGTAAATCGCGTAGCAATTTACCTAGCGACCCCCTATCCCCTCGCGAGTAATGTTCTCATTCGTTGAAGCTGTGATGTGATACTTCCATCAA
>JAGWBT010000115.1:12988-14759 GCA_021295755.1 Candidatus Poribacteria bacterium | reverse complement strand
GTGAGGAATTGAAAAATGCCAGATATGCAAGGGACGCAGCGCCGCGTACTCATCACCGGAGGTGCTAGCGGTTTCGGATTGGCTATCGCTGAAGCGTTGCTTGGTCAGCAAGCACGTGTAGCAATCGGCGACATTAATTCCGAGCGGTTGGAGCAAGCCTCTCGATACTTGGGTAACGCCAACGATGTGCTGCCCTTGGTACTCGATGTTACCTCATCCGTGTCAGTAAGAGCGGCGGTGGTGGCTTGTCAGGAAACCTTCGGCGGCCTAGATACGCTGATCAATTCAGCGGGTGTCATTCACTTTGCGCCATTGGCAGAAATCAGTGAGGCGGATTGGGACCGTGTGCTGGATGTCGATCTGAAAGGTCCGTTTTTGTGCAGCCAAGCGGCTGCGCCATTGCTATGCGAAAGTGGACAGCGTGGGCGTATCGTCAACATCGGTTCCGATGCAGCAAAAATTGGGTGTCCGATGATCCTTTCGTACTGTGCAGCTAAGTTCGGTGTTGTTGGCTTGACTAAGGCACTCGCTGCTGAGTTGGCTCCTTACGAAGTAACCGTCAACTGTGTCTGTCCGGTAGGGGTCTCGACAACCGGGATGGGGCAAACAGTGCTCGATTGGAAAATTAGCACAACAGGTCAAGAAACCGATGAAATCCTCGCGGAGACTGCAGCAGATATTCCCCTCAAGCGCAATGCGACTGTGGCGGATGTGGTCAATGCAGTTATGTTCTTTTTATCTGATGAATCATCGTTTTTAACAGGTGTTGCCCTAGATGTTGATGGAGGGCTGCTCAGTACCATGCCGATACCGGGCAGTAAAGAATAATGCTTTCAAAGGAGGGCTGCCAGTGCAGCGTGTCGCTTTTGTCATGCGTGTGAAGGAGGAGCAGCAAGAGGAATATATCCGACGACACCAGCGGGTTTGGCAAGAAGTGCTGGCGGATCTAAAGCGGTCAGGTGTTCATCAGAATTCTTCGGGATGGAGACCCCATCTCTTTAGAATGGGGAGAAAATCTCACCTTCTTTTTTGTTTGCAAAATATTGTGATTATATTAAAATTGTCTTGTCCTTCGTGGGAGCCCCTAACACCCGTTAGGGGCTCCCACACACATCCACTGAAACGGATATGAAAGGCAAGGACAATAGTATGAAAAAGACTTATGAATATCGCGCCTATCCTACAACGAAACAACGAAAAATCTTTACCGTCTGGTTAGCATTACTGCGTTCTGTTTACAACCAAGCCCTTGCGTGGCGTATCGAAGCATACGAATCCGCGGGGCTAACAGTTAAATGGACGACACAAGCCAACGCTTTGCCAGATTTAAAGCAAGAATCTAAGGCATTTGCCGGCCTTCACAGCGACGTTCTCCAAGATGCCATTCGCCGTTTAGATTCCGTCGTGTCAAAACGGGTGATGAACCGGGCTTCCCGCGCTTCAAAGGCGAAGGACGGTATCGGTCGATGACTTTCAACCACTTGGCAAAGCGACTGATTCGCAATGTCCGTAGGAAATACGCTCGTGTAGTTGTCCCCAAAGTCGGACCCCTGAAGATTCGATACCACCGACCGTTGCCCGATGGCAAAATTAAGACCTTGACCATTTCCAAGAAGGCGTCCGGTTGGTATGCCACAATCGTTGTCGAAGTTCCAGCCCCAGTTGAAGTCCCTGTTGAGACGACGCTGGGCGTTGATGTTGGATTGAACTCGTTTGTTGTAGATTCTGACGGTGAACGTATCCCGAACCCCCGCCATTTTCGTAAGGCTGA
>JAGWBT010000115.1:0-12910 GCA_021295755.1 Candidatus Poribacteria bacterium | reverse complement strand
AGCGAATCAGCGCAAGGACTTCCAGTTTAAGGCAGCGCATCGCATCCTTGAACGTTGCGATGAAGTGGCTGTAGAAGACTTGAAAATCAGGAACATGCTCAAGAACCATTACCTCGCCAAGAGCATATCCGACGCAGGGTGGGGCAGTTTTCGGTTGAAACTGCAAAGCAAGGCTGCAAGTGCCGGCAAGCGGTTCATGAAAGTGAAACCCCACCATACCAGTCAGAAATGCTCAGGTTGTAGTGAGATTGTGGCTAAACAGTTATCGGATCGTGTCCATGATTGTCCCCATTGCGGGTTGGTCTTGGACAGAGACCATAACGCTGCAATAAACATCAAAAAGGCTGCTGTAGCCTTGCGTGGAGGTGTGGTGGTAACTAACACCCCCGAAACCCCTGCTCAGACGGGGACAGAAACGCGGAACCCAATAAATCCCGGGGAACGGGCAACAAGCCCCAGCCCTTCAGGGTGGGGTAACTGACAAAATGAGTATCTTCATGTCCGGACTTCAGCTCTTCCTTTACATGGAGGTAGAGAATTACGCGGAAGCCGCTCGTATCCTAGCGGAGAGCGATGATTCTGTACGTTGGGAAGAATACATGGTACCGATCATGGAAAGTGCGACCGGCGCAGACTACGATCCTACTAATGCTTATCCAGAAGGTTTGCCCGAAGTTTTTTACTGGCAAGCTGACTGAGCGTTGATTGGTCCGCAAACCAGCCGCTAGGAAAGTATTATAGTGAATTCAAAAAATAAATAAACACTTTCACTCACCGGTAGGTGCGGTTTTCAACCGCACCGAATAGGCGCAGTTAGAAACTGCGCCTACCAAACGGTAGAATGGTAGTTTTGTTTTCCTAACCGCACCGGGTTGAACTGTCTCATTAATTCTAAGGTCTACTATAATAGCTTGACGGGCGGTACGATTTATACTATCCTACCCAAAAGATTCATCCGTCAATTGAGGAGGGATTAGGGGTGAAATCGGTAAAGCTTATTCTATTTTTATGCTGGGGTTGTATTATTTGGCTAGGCTGTGGGAAGACATATCAATCCATTTCCGCCGATAGTTTGGGGACACAACTGAGTGGTCACGAAGGACAGCGCCACGGTGACTTCTTGCAACCGATGCCTTACAATGAAGGACAATGGAGGCTTGTTGTCAACGGTGTGAGCTGCATGGAGACAGTTAATTTTGAGAACCAGCCTCGCATCCGATCAATGCTACAAATGGCAGCGTCTGCGCGGAAGGAAAATCGTCCAATCAGAATCTCAGGTGTTGTCAAGGAAGGGAAATTAGATATAGAGTATTTTGAGGGGATGCGTACCGATACAGCATGGCATAAAGATAAAAATCCGTACTATTCCTATGCTGCTTATTACGAATGGTCTCCATTTGCCTATAGCCCTAACGCGCGAGTGTTTAGATTTTCAAGAATGCAGTAGCACAAACCGCGGATAATTCAGAGCTGTATGGCGCAAGAAATGAGCCGCATACTTAACCGCATCATCATACCAGTTTCTTGAATACGAAAGCTCCCAACTCGTAGCTTCTCACCCGATTATCATCGTCAAAATCAAAGACGGCGATTTCTCCAGCCGCGCGCCCGCCACGAACAAGCCATTCCGCCTTATTATCGGTCGGTTCAAGGACTGCCGGGGCGTGCAGAGAATATGCAGCGCCACCGTGAGCCACAAGCTGCAAGCTGCCATCACGCATCTCAATGTTCACATCAATTCCCGGTTCAGCACGATAATAACCGAGATAACGCTGTAGCGTCTCTGGCGCTGGTTCAAGCGTTGGCTGCTCTAGTACAGGCTGTATCGATTCGTCGGCATTCAGCACCATCTCAAGCACCGCCTGCGCCATCTCAAGACCGCCGTGCGGAGGCCACATATTGAGGAGAACAACCACGCCTGTTTTACTTGGAACGTTAAACCACACCTGTGTGCCAAAGCCGTGAATCCCGCCACCATGATTGTGATAGATATGGTCCCCAATGCGGGTCGCCCGCCAGCCTAAGCATTGCCCCGACGACCAATCCTGCTCGACGTATTGTGGTTGGTGAATCTCCGCAACTGTTTGCCCCGTGAGCACCTGTGCGCCACATCGATCTCCGCCATCGGTTTGGAATTGGAACGATATCCATTTTGCCAAGTCACTGACGGTGGAATGCAGTTGACCCGCCGATGAAAGTCCGTTCAAATGGGCGTAGGGGGCACGTTCAGGACGATCCTGGTAGGGCGTTGGGTTATAGCCGACGAAGAAGTGAGGACGCAATTCGTCTGTGAGGTCAAAGACTGTGGAGGTTAGACCAAGTGGCTCAATGATATTGGCGTGGATGTATTCGGTGTATGGTGTGCCGGTGAGTCGGTATACTACCTCGCCGAGTAACCCAAATGCGAGGTTTGAGTATTTGAAGGCGGAATCCTGTGGGATAACAATCCCTGTCTCCGGTAGTTTGGCGAGCATCTCTTCGCGGCTTGGGAAATCGAGATCATTCCAACCGTGCGTCGGGGACTCGGTGACCAATCCAGAGCGGTGCGTCAGCAACCGGCGAAGCGTCACGCCTTCAACATTGTCGCGGATAGCACGAGCCGAATCAAATTCGGGAATGTGATGTGTCAATGGGTCTTCCAGCGTGAGCCGCCCTTCATCCCGCAACTGCATAATGGCAGTTGTTGTGAACGTTTTGGTCACTGAAGCGATACGGGCAATCGTATTTTCAGTAGGCTTTTTTCCCGTAGCCAAATCCGCCGCGCCGAACCCACCGAACCAAGCGAGTTCTTGGTCACGAATAACGCCGAGCGCTATGCCGGGAAGTCTATACATAGCAACCTTTGTTTCTGCCAAGCGCTCGATGTCTGGTATCAAGTTTTGGAGAACACAATCTGCCATTCGTAATCTCCCTATTCTGTTGTTTGGGGTTTCGTTCCTGCCTCAACTGTTTCTGGACTCGCACCGACAAGGTTGCGATAAACCTCCGGATCAGTCGCTCCCTCGGTTGCAATAATAACAACCCGGCTTTTACCATCGAGCCCGAGTTGCTGGCGCAGATTTTCATCGCGGGTCGCTGCCAGAAACCCTGCCCATCCTGCAATTCCTGTCTCACCAATGACGACTGAGGCATCCTCACCGACACCTGTCGCCGCCTGCCGTATGGCATCCATAGCTGCTTCGTCAGGGATAGTCAGAAAAGCGAAAGCACCATCCCTTAAAATCTCCCACGCTTGGGACGAAGCCGATTCAACGACCAGTCCGTCCATAACTGACCGCCCATCACCACTGACGGTTGCCGCTCTGTTTTCGACCATGCTTTGGTACAGACAGGCGGACGTGGTTGGCTCAACGACAACTATCCGTGGATGGCTGCTTCCATATCGTTCCCACAAATGCCCACAAGTTGCGCCGGCAAATCGACCCCCACCGCCGGGGACGAAGACATGAGTGGGTGGCTGGGCACCCCTGAACTGTTGAACGATTTCGTCCGCGACCATTGCGTAACCCTGCATAATCGCACCGGCAATGTGGGGATACTTGGCAGATTTGTCATCCGAGACGACAAAATAGCCTAACTTCTCGGCATCCGCAAAAGAACGTTGCACCGCTCGGTCATAGTTTCCCTGCACTCGCACCACCGCTGCACCGTAGCCGGCAATCGCTTCCTCCCTGCCGGCGCTGACACCATCGTTCATGTAAATGGCGCACCGACAACCGAACATACGGGCACCCCACGCTAACGCGCGACCGTGGTTGCCCGACGTCGCTGCAGAGACGACAATCTCTTGCGTTACCGATCCATACTTTCTGTCTATCAAGTCTTGCGTCGTAACCGTTTCTACACCCGTGGCTTTTTGGATCTCACCCTTTAACACAGCTAGCATGGCGTAGACGGGACCCGTCGGTTTGAAACTTCCCACTTCAAATCGATATCCCTCGTGTTTGCACCACAGGGCCCCGACACCGCTTGCCAAAGCAAGACCGTTCAACGTAATCAACGGCGTCGGTTGATAACCGGGCAACTTTGTAACCTCTGCTTCCACATCGGCAAAGGCATCCTGATTCAATAATGCCCTCTGTGCCCGACCGTACTCCGGGAGAGGGCGGACTTCTGGATTGATAAAAAGATTGGTTTCGTAAGTATTCATGCTTTTTCGCTTTGATTAGTTAAGTGTTGTTATAAGGCTGCCACCCGACCCTCGCCACGCGGGTCAGTACCCCCGGATTGAACTACTGGATCGTCCGAAAGCACAATGGCATGACCGGGTCCGCCGATTCCTGCCTGTGGCTCGACCCGATGCCCCCGCCCTCGCAGCGCTTCGAGCACATCTGCCCCAGCACGCTCTTCGACGCCAATCGGTTCTGCCCCTTCGTTATGCACACGAGGCGCATCTAGGGCTTCTTGAGCGGTCATTTGCAAATCGATGAGGTTCACCGAAATACTGAGTTGATTGTTCGGAATGGTACGACCGCCGGGAATACCATAAGTGGCGAAAGGGGCGTCGTTCCGCAACGCGAGCATCGGTGCCATGTTGTGCAACGGGCGCTTCCCAGGGGCGATGGAGTTGGCAAAACCCGGTCGCGGATCGAAACGACCCACCCCGTGACCAAACAGCAGCCCTGTCCCCGGTACGGTAAACATTGAGCCAAATCCGCCGCCATGCGTCTGTGTGAGACTCACCATGTTTCCGTTGCTATCCGCTGTGGAGATGTGGCTAGTACAGTTAAGCGGTTCATAATACACAATTCTTCCCGGCTTTGGTGATTTCAGACCCTCTTTCAACTCCGGTGCGAATTTAGCGACGAATGAATCCGAAAGTTCTGCTGAAATATCAATCTCTACAAAATCGGGATCCCCGAATCGACTGAGCCGTTCTTGCCAACCGATTTTCATCGCTTCGGCGAGAAGGTGGGTTCGTTCGACGAGGGAAGTCTTTCCAACATCGTACGCTTCAATTAACCGGAGCATCTGCAGGGTGCTCAATCCTCCGGCACCGAGTGGGGCTGTATAGATCCGATATCCCCGATAACTAATTTCGTACGGCTCAAGCACCCGCGGTGTATAGCTTTGAAAATCTTCAGCGCTCAAGCACCCACCACTCTCTTGGATAAAATCGGTAATTTTGTGTGCGATATCCCCCTGATAGAAGGCAGGGACTCCACCTTCGGCGATAGCCTCTAACGTTCGGGCGAGATCAGGGTTTGTAAGTCGTTCACCCGGCTTCGGTGCTCGACCATTCTTCAGGAAAACACGTGCTGTTTCTGGAAAATCCTGCAGCCATCGTTTCGCGTTGCCTGCCATGGCACCTCGATTGGCGGTGTTGGGAACGTAACCGTAGCGAGCAGATCTGATGGCCGGTTGAGTTACCTCGGCGAGTGGCATAGATCCAAATTGCTCAAGTGCCAAACATAATCCTGCCACCACACCGGGGACGCCGACTGCTAGAGGACCGTGGAGATTCACTCTCCCCGGCACTCGGTAGCCTGCTGGGGTATCAGTTTTTTCGATGGTAAACATCTGATCCGACGCTGCAGCGGGCGCCACGGTATTGTAGTCAATGGCGACAACTTTTCGCTGATCGGCTAAATAGATGACCATACATCCACCATAACCCGCTATGCCGTTGTGGCATGGTTCAACAACCCCTTCGGTGAAGGCAGCCGCAACAGCAGCATCCACCGCATTGCCCCCTGATTGCAGGATATTCATACCAGCGTTGGCAGTTCTAGGGTGAGGCCCAACTACAGTGCCGTACTTTCGTTGACGTGGTTGCATACAGAAATTCCCTTTCCTCTCGTTCAAATTCGCTTTGGGGTGAGCAAGTTGCGCTGACTTATTAATCTTTGGTGCTAGTTGGTGAAGATGTCATTTCCATATCGTTCGAGAGTTAAGCGTAGGTTGGGTTGAACAACACCGATAAAAAATACCACACATTACGCTGAGATTGCGGTGTTGGATGCTGCTCGAAATCGCTCCAATCTAGTGAAACTCAACGCTCAATCCAATGAATTCATGAACAGATTATTTTCACGTTTCACGTTTTACGTTTCACGCTTTGTCTCTGACGGGGAGCGTATCAACAGTTGAAAACTATCACCATTGGTTATTAATCTCTATCAAAGTCAGACATCTGTACCGGCGTATTCCGTTCAGCACTCAGTTTAGCCGCTTCAATCACCGCCATCGAATGACGCACAGAGTGTCCACTTGCGTCGGGCTCACGATTTTCGAGGCAGCAGGTCGCAAACTCCCGGATCTGGTTGGGCATACCTTCTCGGCTCGACCCATCCACCGATCTTTCCTGTCCATTGACGGTCAACTTATCGCCTGCTAGCATCATCGAGCCTTCGCTTCCGACAATGTACTGATCGTGGGCGCTGGTGTGAGAGATAACAGTTTGCGACAGCACGCTCACCGCACCATTTTCATGTGTCATCATAGCGGTATAGGAGTCCTTCTGTCCTCGGTACAGATTGGTGCTCTCAGACCCCTGGGCGTAGACCTGCGTTACAGGCGAATTAAGATACCAGGGCAGGATGTCATATTCATGTGGCCCAAAGCAGTAGAGGACGCAAATTCCCCCCATTTCCAGATCGAGATACCAATGTCGAGAGTCACTCCCCGCTGGTGTTGGGTTGAAATAGCTGTACCGTCGCCGTATCAGGTGTCCCACCTGCCCGATTTCTCCGTCAGCAATCATTTTCTGTATTGCACGGTTTACGGGATAGTATCGCATCACCTGACCTACCATCAGAATCTTCCGAGCTCGATCACAGGCATCAATCATTCGGTCACAATCGGCAAGCGTCAACGCCATAGGTTTTTCCACCAACACATGCTTTCCCGCTGCCGCTGCTGCAACTACCTGATCGGCGTGTAAGGAGTGAGGTGTACAGACATGTACAGCCTCCACCCGTGCATCATCTAAAAGCGGCTCAAGGTTTGTATAGGCGCTAGCACCAAAATCTGCCGCCGCTGCACCCACTCGATCAGCGTCTACATCCATAACCGCAACTAGGCTGATATTATCGTTTGCTTCAATTGCATTCATATGCGATCGGGCAATACCCCCTGCGCCGATAACTCCTACCGACAGTACGTCGCTCATACGCTATCTCCTCAACTAAAATTTCTCTGTTGGCACAAACCTGCTCCCAAAAGTTAGAATAGGACTCATTATACGGATATATATACCCGCGTCAATCAAAAAAGAGTGCCGACATTTTGCTATATCAATTTCCACTGGATCTCGCTCACGAAATCGTCTATAATGTTGTTAACCGACGCAGATCTCAAGATTCATTGACTACGTACAATAGGAGGAATCACGATGGTAAACGGATACTTGACAGAGGAACAACGCAAAAACTGGGATGAGCAAGGTTATCTCATTGTGAAACAGGTGCTTTCCCCTGAGGAAGTTCGTACACTTTTGGACGCAGTCGATCCAGTTATTGAAGACTACGTCCGGGAAACAGATGGTCCTGATACCCCCCGATTTGGTCGAGGTGCTTTCACCATCATTCGGGCGATTGAAAGAACAGATGCGCTGGATGTTTTAACGGATCACCCCAACATTTTTGGAACGATTCTCGCGTTGATGGGGCCCTACCTCCAGATTATGGGAACACAGATCTACACGCGACACCCCAGCGATGATCCCTTACTCAGTTTCCATACGGACGCTGGACCCTCACTGCAGCAGATCCATCCGCACCCCCAAAGCCTCCCGCTACAATTCAAGGTTCAATTCTTCCTGACCGATGTATCAAAGCCGGACAGTGCGAATTTCATGCTAGTGCCGGGCAGTCAGCAAAAGCCTTTTCCTGAACACCCTGAACCCGGATTCATCCCGGAGGGAGCGATCCAAGTGCTTGCCGATCCGGGCGATGCCGTCATCTTTCCATGGGCGCAATGGCACTCGGTCGGACCGAATAAAACGGATCGGATTCGGAAAAGCGTCACCTTCCGTTACGGTCAGATGTGGAGCCGTCCTTATGACTACGAAACACTGCCACCGCATGTGCTAGAGCGAATGACGCCTCGCAGGAAACGCTTATTCGGGTATATGGGTAAAGACTATCACCCAACCGATTACTTCAAACCGCATGACCAGTTGGAAGTTATACTCGGTGATGAGTGGAAACTGTAGGTGTGAAACGTAATAGGAAGAATAGGGCGAATGGAAGGAAGGATGACTGGAAGAGAGGAAAATGGGCAGCTGCCGTAGGTCTTTATAGTGGAAGATTGGGTTCCCATCCTTGCCACCTTCCACTCTTCCAACCATGTATGTGAGAAAGGGTAAAATATGGTTGACTTACATGGCAAGGTTGCTTTGATCACCGGCTCCTCGCGCGGGATTGGGCGTGGATGTGCGGTTGAGATGGCGACATGCGGTGCCGACATTGTAATTAACTACCGAACCCATCCCGATGAAGCGGCGGAAGTCGCTGAAATTGTTCGAGGACTAGGGCGCAATGCCCTCACTGTTGGAGCAGACATTGCGGATCGAGATGCTGTCGAGACGATGGTGCAGCAGGGGATCGATCAGTTCGGAAAGATAGACATCCTCGTAAATAACGCAGCGATGAGCATTCGCAAACCGTTTCTCGAAATTCCCGTTGCCGATGTGGAACGGACGATTGATGTCTGTATGTGGGGAGTATTTCATTGCAGTCAGGTCGCTGCACGCCACATGGTGGAACGTGGCGAAGGTGGGAAGATCTTAATTATCAGTTCCGTCCACGCCTTTATCCCGTTTGGAAATTCCGTTGCCTACAATACCGCCAAAGCAGGCATCAACCACATGGGGTACACAATGGCGACAGAACTCACCGAGCATCGTATCAATGTCAACGTCATTGAGCCGGGGTGGACCGACACACCGGGTGAGCGGAACTTTGCAACAGAGGAGGAACTGAGAGAAGGCGGCAAAAAACTGCCGTGGGGTAGACTGGGAACGATTGAGGACATCGGAAAAACGGCAGCGTTTCTCTGCTCCGACGCAGCGGACTATATTACTGGAGCCTGTTTGCGGGTAGATGGCGGCTTTTGGCTACCGAGGTAACACAGCAGCACAATTACTCTTGGCGTCTGCAAGAAAAAATCGCTTGCGTTTATGTCGGTCGGATGCTATATTTGCCTATGAGGAGACACTTCAATGAAAAAAAAGCGAATCCGAGCAACAATTGATATGTCAATTGAACTTTCGGAAAGAGTCAATAAAGCACTTCACAAAAAGTGTGCACCTAGCCGCAACGCTCTGTTAATTCAAGCAGTACAGCGGTATTTAGAATACTTGGAGCAGGAAGAAATTGATGCGCAGATTACTCAGATGGCGACGGATTCGGAATATCAGGAACTCCATACCCAGATGGTTAAAGAATATGAGCCAGCAGGTTGGGAAACCTTACGTTTAGGTGAGGATGGTTCATGAACCGTGGTGATGTGTATCAAGTCCGTTTTGATCCAATAGAAGGTTCCGAGCAAAGCGGCACACGACCTGCCGTGATTGTAACACGTAATGCCATTAATCATCCAGTCCAGTGATTATGGTTACACCGTTTACCAATGCAAGAAATGTAGCGCGAAACTATCCGACCGATGTGCTCGTCCATGCCCCAGAAGGCGGATTAACCATTGATTCTGTGGCTCTCGGTGTTCAAACGCGCGTGGTATCTAAGTCTCGGCTGCTAGATTATAGAGGTACACTTTCTGATGCTACAATGGGGCAGATTGACCGTGCTCTACGCATCTGTTTCAATCTATAAAAAGTCTGTCGAAAAATCTTCGTGGCTAGTAGCTTGTCGAAAGAAAACCTCCTAATCTAATTTTTCTCTTGACTTTCTTATGCAATCGTTGTAACATTGAATTAGAAATCCTGTAATAATTCTTAAGAAAGAATAAACGTTATCTGAGAGTTGTATAAAAAACGATGAAGCCAAGTCTGCGTCATCTATAATCTTTGTTGGGGTGCGCTCCGATTTGACCCGGGGCACTGAGAATATACCCTTTGGACCTGATCTGGATAATACCAGCGTAGGGAAATATGAGTTGCAGAGTAGAGAGCAGCGTTCGTTGTTCCAGACTTTGTATGTCGAGCCGTTTTCCTTATGCAGGGAAACGGTTTTTTTTTGACATTTGCTTACCGCATAGGAGGTTGAGACGATGGCTACTGAAAAATCAAGCGAATTTTTTCCGAATAGTAAAAGAGTATACGTTTCCAGCGAACAGAACGAAGATCTACGTGTGCCTTTCCGTGAAATCGCACTCCATCCCACGCAGGCATTTAACGGTGAGATGGAAACCAACGAGCCGCTGCGTGTTTATGACACCAGTGGACCCTGGGGCGATGATGCACAATCATGTGACAGCGAGCAAGGGCTAACCCCGGTACGAGCGGATTGGATTCAGGCGCGCGGCGATACCGAAGAATATGCGGGGCGCGAAATCCAACCACAGGATAACGGTTATCTGACCCGTGGTCACGAACAGTACGCCAGCCGGCGTGAAAAACAGAAAGGTCGTTTGGAATACTTTCCGGGTCTAGGAAAAAAACCGCTTCGCGCAAAAGCGGGTGGCTGTGTTACCCAGATGCACTATGCTAGACAGGGCATTGTTACACCAGAGATGGAATTTATCGCCATCCGCGAGAATTTGGGGAGGGCTGAGGCGTATGAGGCACTCATGAGCGAATCTGCCCCCCGGAATCACTTGAACCATCAACACCCCGGCGAATCTTTCGGTGCCTTTATTCCCGATTTCATTACGCCTGAATTTGTTCGGGACGAGGTCGCACGCGGACGGGCAATCATCCCAGCGAATATCAATCACCCCGAAACCGAACCGATGTTGTGAAGATCAATGCGAATATCGGCAATTCCGCAGTCGCCTCCTCCATTGAGGAAGAGGTAGAGAAGATGCGATGGGCAACGAAATGGGGTGCCGATACCGTCATGGATTTGTCAACGGGGAAAAATATCCATGAGACCCGTGAATGGATCCTTCGCAATTCTCCCGTCCCGATCGGCACAGTTCCAATCTACCAAGCCCTTGAAAAAGTGAGCGGCAAGGCGGAAGAGTTGACATGGGATATTTACCGGGATACCCTGATCGAGCAAGCCGAGCAAGGCGTTGATTACTTTACCATTCACGCCGGTGTGCGCCTAGAATATATTCCACTCACGGCAAACCGATCCTGTGGGATCGTATCGCGTGGCGGAAGCATCATGGCGAAATGGTGTCTCTCACACCATCAAGAAAGCTTCCTCTACACCAATTTCCGCGAAATCTGCGACATCATGAAGACTTACGATGTCTCCTTCTCGCTCGGTGCCCTCGCAGACGCAAATGATGCCGCCCAAATTGCCGAATTGGAAACATTGG
Organism: Candidatus Poribacteria bacterium; assembly: GCA_021295755.1. NCBI lineage: Bacteria > Candidatus Poribacteria > Candidatus Poribacteria bacterium. The sequence continues at coordinate 1,522 of JAGWBT010000115.1, read as the reverse complement.
GTGAACTCACGAAAATCGCTTGGGAATCAGACTGTCAGGTGATGATTGAAGGTCCCGGGCACGTACCGATGCAGCTGATCAAAGAGAATATGGATCTGGAGCTCAAGCACTGTTATGATGCGCCATTCTACACCCTAGGTCCATTGACAACCGATATCGCCCCCGGCTATGACCACATCACTAGCGCAATCGGGGCGGCGATGATCGGGTGGTTCGGTTGTGCGATGCTCTGCTACGTTACACCGAAAGAGCATCTGGGGCTGCCGAACAAAAAGGATGTTAAAGATGGTGTCATTGCGTACAAGATCGCAGCGCACGCTGCAGATCTCGCCAAAGGGCATCCCGGTGCCCAAGAGCGTGATAATGTCGTCTCAAAGGCGCGTTTCGAGTTCCGTTGGGAAGATCAGTTCAATCTGAGTCTCGATCCGGAAACCGCTCGTGAATTCCACGACGAAACCCTGCCGCAAGAGGGCGCGAAACAAGCGCACTTCTGCTCGATGTGCGGTCCGCATTTCTGCTCAATGAAGATCACGGAAGATGTCCGTCAGTATGCGCGGGAAAAGGGTGTCACCGAGGAGGATGCACTCCGACTGGGCATGGCGGAAAAGAGCGATGAATTCAAAGAGGCGGGCTCAGAGGTATACTCCTCCGCTGCGGATTAAAAAACCAGAAGGGACAAACGCTTGTTTGCCCGTACTTGTCAAAAAGCCGTTTTCCTCCGCGCAACATGGGAAAACGGCTTTTTTCATTCCTTCGCAACGCGCAATGAATTGCGCTACTACAAACTCAAGTGCGTAACTCCTAAAAGCATTGAAAAAGTCTCGACTTCGGTGATTGTAGCTTGTGACAAGCTGATCAGGGGACACATCACACATTACGTTTCATGTAAGGAGACACAATCATGTCCAAAACCTATCGTGCAGGACTTGTCGGATGCGGCGGCATGGGTCGCCATCATCTTCAGGTCCTCAACGACCTACCCGAATTTGAACTCGTTGCACTCTGCGATATTTTCCCCGACGCTGTCAATAAATCGGGGGATGAATATGGCGTCGAAGCGCGTTACCTTGATTTCGATCAGATGTATGATGAAGCGAATTTAGATCTCGTTACCATCGCTACACAGACACGAGGGCATCATGCCCCGTGTGTGAGAAACCTATCGCCATTGACCTCGTCGAAGCGGATGACATGGTCGCTGCTGGGGAAGCCTCCGGTGCTAAGTTCGCCATCCATCAACAGAACCATGTCAACCCCGGCATCCGGAAAGCACAAGCGATGGTGAAGGAAGGTATCATCGGTGATGTAATCTTAGTGCGAGGCAGAAACAAAGCCGGGCGCAAAAGTGGGAACGAGTTCATGGAGATGGGAACGCATGTCGCGGACATGATGCTCTGCTTCGGTGGAGTTCCAGAGTGGTGTTCGGGAACGGTTTACAACGAGCACCAATCCGCCGGACCGACGGACATTATGGAGGCGAAGGAGATGTCTCCGCGAGATCGGGACTCTGGATTGGTGATGG
>JAGWBT010000114.1:2089-15080 GCA_021295755.1 Candidatus Poribacteria bacterium | reverse complement strand
CAGCTACAGATGGCAGGCGTAACGGTGCTGTTGTTCAAAGAACCGAGAACTTTCGACGAAGCCAAGCAGCGTCTTCGTACTATCGGAAAGGCAGTTGATCGTCAAGAGCGGGCAACGGCATTAATCTCAGTCCTAGAGAAAGACATCGAAACATTGAAATCGAAACTTACCGCACGTCAGGGTCAGGCAAAACCCAAGGCGTTGTTCCTTTATCTCCGAGGTCCCCAAACCGCCTTTGTGTTCGGTAAAGATTCGAGCCCCGGCGCGATGCTTGAACTGGTCGGTGCAACCAATGCCGCAGGAAAAATCACGGGCACCAAACCGATGACAGCGGAGGCGGTTATCGCTGCACAGCCGGATGTGTATGTGCTTTTTGAATCCGGGTTGAAATCAATTGGTGGGGTCGAAGGGTTGCTTAAAATTCCCGGTTTAGCGCAAACACCTGCTGGACGGGGCAAGCGAGTGGTTGCGATGGATGGATTGTACTTGTCGGGATTCGGACCCCGTTGTGGTAGAGCAGCTCTTGATCTATTTCGGGGCATTTATGAGTCTGAAGGACATTTTATTGCAAAGGGAGAGTAGCTTGTCGGAACCGAATCCACTCAACTCAATCATGTTGGTAGTCCCAGACTCGTGCGAATTGCTTAGCGAACGTTACTACAGATTTGCATAGCATGACGAGTATCGTTGGCTGTTGCCGACTTTCCGGGATAGCGAAAATCCACCGCATGTGTGGTAAGCACTAGAAAGTCAGACCGCCAAGCATTCCAAGCTGGTGTGGTATGTACAATCAAATCCAGTAACTCTTCCAAATCATGAGTCCTAGGGAAGGGCGTGTTGGCTTCTTGAAGCCAAGCCTTTAAATACTTTTCGATGCATTGTTGAGCATGGAAACAAATCGCATCATATATCGGCGTCGGTGCCTGCCGAAGCCAATCAGCCGCAACATAATCCGCTTTAGCTTTTTGGGCCCATTCCAGCGTCAACGGATTCATAAAGCACGTGTCCTTCTTGCGTAATTTCTCGGAGAAACCAGTCGTTATGCGAAACTCGGTAGGCGATCTCTTCCGGTGAACGGACAATCACATCCATGCGGAAGCGGCGAGGGATGCGCCGCCGAATCTCCACCGCTTGGCGTCGGGTCTGCGATTCCGGAATGGGCATCACCACTAGCAGGTCAACATCCGAGTCCTCGGTAGGCGTCCCGTCAGCATAGGAACCGAAGAGAATAATCTTCAGGGGTGCAAATTCTCGAACGATATCATCACAAGTTGCTTGAATGTCTTTTAGGTCAACCATAATGTCAAATCTATTGGATATTAAAAACCCGCATTAATTGTATGGTGGGTGGATCCTGTGAATCTCCAACAAATTGGTGAGGCAGGAAAATTTCTTAACATGATCGACATATCTCTACTATGCCATAGGATCATCTTTTACTTTCGGCTGAAAGTATAGCACATCACCGAACGGCTGTCAACTGGAGCCAGAACGTGCCAAATCGAGCTAAAATCCTTCTTATACTCGGTAGTTTAGTCCCAATTTCGATCTGCGTCGCAGCGGGTGTAGGGGCATATCAGATCCTGCCGTGGCGTATCCCTAGCATATTGCTTTTCCACAAGGACGGTTTTGAAGTGCTCATATACGTCCGATTTCCCCGTGTCCTCTTATCCGCGATTGTGGGATCCGTTTTAGCCATCTCCGGAGCGACATTGCAGGGTATTTTCCGCAATCCACTAGCGGATCCTGGGCTAATCGGCGTGACGGCGGGCGCAGGTCTTGGCGCAGCGATCTGGATTGTGCTAATAGGGAGCGGGTTTTTGGGTATCTGGGGTGTACCGGTCGCAGCATTCACCGGAGGCGTGCTCGTAACAATCGGCGTCTGGAAAATCGCCCAAATGCAAGGACGTGTTCTCACCGTAACGCTGCTACTTGCTGGGATAGCACTCAACAGTTTCGCGGGCGCGGGCATCGGCTTGATGACCTTCCTCGCTGACGAAGAACAACTTCGGAGCCTGACCTTCTGGCTGCTCGGTGGTTTTGGAGGGGCGACATGGCGCACGGTTATGGTTACGCTCCCGGTGGCACTCGTCGGGGCAGTTGTGCTGTTTCGCTTGGCTCGTGCGCTCAATGCCATGAGCTTGGGCGAATCGGAGGCGTATCATCTCGGCGTTTCGACTGAATCACTGAAGCGATGGGCGGTCTTTGGGGTAGCGTTGACCGTCGGTGCCGCCGTGTCGGCAGCAGGGGGCATCGGTTTCGTGGGACTCGTCGTACCACACCTACTGCGCCTGATGGGCGGTGCTGATCATCGGTATCTGCTGCCCGGGTCGGCGTTAGGAGGTGCGATTCTGCTTGTGTGGGCGGATCTTTTTGCCCGAACGGTTGCCGTTCCTGCCGAACTGCCCGTTGGCGTTGTTACCGCGTTGCTTGGAGGACCGTTTTTCCTCTGGCTATTGATGAGATTCAAGAAAGAGGTGGTGTATGGTTGAGCTGGAAGGGGTTGGATATCGCATCGGTCAGAAATGGCTCGTCCGTAATATTGACCTGAAAATTGAAGCGGGGCAGTTTTGGATTTTCGTTGGACCAAATGGCGCGGGCAAATCAACACTTTTACGCCTCATCTCCGGCGAACTCTTACCGACAACCGGGCGAATTCGATTTTTCGACGAATCGATTGGGGAATACTCACCACAAGAATTAGCGCGGAAACGCGCCTATCTCCAACAGAAACGGGAGGTCAACTTCCCATTCCGTGCGTCCGAGATTGTCCTGCTCGGACGCCATCCACACCTCAACGGCGCAAAAGAGAGTCCCACTGATTTAACAATTACGTGGGAGGCGATGAAACAGGTGCAAGCCGATATGTTCGCTGAACGTCTGTATCCAACGCTGTCGGGTGGGGAAGCGTCTCGCGTTGATCTTGCCCGTATCCTCGCACAAGAGCCAAGGCTGTTTCTGTTGGACGAACCGACGAATCATCTCGACCCTCGCTATCAGGTCCAGATTCTCCGTTTGTGCAGTTCAATCGCCCAGTCAGGAAGAACGGTCATTGCCGCGATTCACGACCTAAATCTGGCGTCGATGTATGCCGATCGGGTGCTTATGTTGCGTGAAGGAAACCCTGTTGCTGTTGGAACCCCCGCGCTCATTTTCACGCCGCAACGATTGGAAGCTGTCTACGATGTACCTTTTGAAGTAGTGCAACTTTCGAGCGGACAATTGGTTGTTATACCCCTTTCTTCCGAGTCCACCTCCAGATGCGGCGGATTGAGAAGCATATCAAAGCTATCCTCCTCAGAGCATGGTTCATCACGGAGCACAACAGCTAGGTAGGTATATAGCGCTATTAGACTGACCTGCACACCTTAATTGAAATATTCATCCTCTCTAAATTTTGTCCACGACTTATAGTGGATCTTAGAATTAATGAGACACTCCAAACCGGTGCGGTTAGGAAACCGCACCTACCGGGGGACGAAAGTGCCTATTTATTTTTAGAATTCACCATAAATACGGGAAACGGTGAGGGCAAACGCTTATCGGGGTCATTCAGTTTGAACGATATCTTGTCGCCATCGAAAACATCCCTGATCGAAATAGAGATCTCCGACGTTTCAATACAATCTTCACACCGATTCGGCAGTGTTCTCTCCGAACTCGGTTCGCTGAAGTAGATCTTAATCTCCGAACCATCCCCCGCCTGTTCAACCCGATAATCTGCTGCGAAAATTTCCCACTCGTTGATCGCGTAATCGCCCTCGGCGTATTGTGCCCAGAGCCTTATCCCATCAAAGAAATTCAGAACAACCGCTTTTCTCGGACTAGCGTCTATATCGTCAGGATCAAATTGACGGAATGACTGATCTTTCAACGTCATCTTTATCTCTGCTTCTTCCATTTCACTAACCGGGTGAAACGGACCCGCGCCGCACGAACCCCAGACAAGTAAAGTGAATACGAGACCAATTGATGTCAACCCTCCATAAATCTGACGGTTGAGATATCCGTGTTTGATCATCGTCTTGTGAGTCAATGCAGGGCGATCCTGTAGCGTTAGGCAGGCGGATACAGTGACGGATGACATGGTTCCCTCCATTATTTGTAGCATTTCTGCAACAACAGTGTGGCACAACTTCGACAACTTCCCCCTGAACACAACCCTCCCTTTGAAATTATAACTGATATCAAAATCAAGTGCAAAGTCGCTCAGAGAAGGAGTTTTCGGGAAACTTGGCTTTTTGCACAATAGGCTCTGAATGATACGAGATAACTGTGGCATCTAAATTGCGCGTTGGCTGATACACTAAATGAATTGCGTTTGGCAACGATTCCTGTCAGATTTTATCTAGGTTCCGTTGAAATGTCTACAGAACCTAGATAATGTGGTACAATAAAGACCGTTTGACAATCCTTGCGTAGATCCCATTCTTCAATCTTCCACAACAACCGATTGAAAGGAGACACCTACCATGAATCGTTCACGTTTTAGATCTCACCTAACATTTCTCGCCGTGATTGTCACACTGTTACTACCTACTCACATACCATCGCCCAAGACGCTACGTGCACCTTATCTGGTCGTGTTGTTGACATTGATGGCAACCCGATTGCCGGACTACCAATAGCGGTTCAATCTGTCGAAATATCCAATGATGGGGTGGATTCGATGTACTTTGTTGAATTGTGGGACGTTTCAACACAAAAACACATCGCTACATTCCCAGGGCATACCGGCTAGGTCCGCGCTGTAGCGTTCTCGTACGATGGAACAAAAATCGCGTCGGGATCCGTTGATGGCACTGTGCTGCTATGGGCTGTGCCCAAAAGCATTAAGTTATACCCAAGTAAACAGCACTCAGACCGATAAAAACGAACACACTCCTTCTCCCCTACCAATCAATATTGGAGCCTGAATTCCCACCAAAAGCAGAGGGAAACCTACCAACACTTCTCAACTCTTTCAAATCAGCTGGTCTATCAGCAAGAACAACTCCTCACCTTTTATCCCAACCTCTCCTAACTGCATAAATTCGACACGCTTGTTGTGCTTAAATTGGCACTTTTCCATGACAGGTAATAATTTGCCTTATTTTGTTGTTGACAGCTAAACATGCCCCATGCTTTAGCTTTGGGGCCGACAAGTTTTTTGAGTAAGATATGATATACTATAGGCACGCCTTGATGAGGGATTTCTACTGTTCCGAGCCTTTCGGAACGTCCCTCACACCCATAAAGGCGTAAGGGCGAAAACCAAGCCCATCAATGAAAATGCTCGCCGCGGGACACACGGAGAGTCTAAACACCCGTGGAGAGACGGTAAGACTCTGGCTTTCAGAGCACGTCTCGCCGAAGCGGGAATACAGCGTCCCTAACGGGAGTTAGTCTGTTGAAAAAATCCCAAGTATTTATGCTTGGGAGTAGTCAATTTAATCTGTTTAAGGTTTAGAGTAGGTTTTAGCGTTCTTTGATTACGGTTCGCCCGGGGATTTATCCGGGGACGGACGTTTTCGCATCAGCTAGGAAAAAGCAGGACAATTTTTCGGATGCTTTTCAAAAATAGGAGACCATTGTATGAAAAATCGGAGATACAAACGAATCCTCAATTTTGGCATCGTAGCTCTGTTGTTCACCTTACAATTGACCGCTCTCGCGGAAGAAAAAAAAAGCCCGATTAAAATTGGGGGTGCCATGCGGATGAACTATGTCTACGGCACTTACGAAGGTGATGGGCGAGGCGATGCGAATGGAGATGTTGACCTTGAGATATTTCGTCTCAATGCCGATATTGACTATCAGAACATCATCGGTAGGGCTGAATACCGGTGGTATCCCAGGTATTTCGGTGCGACCAGCGGCTACAGTATGATACACACCGCATGGCTGGGATATAAGCTCGGCGATTTCGGCACGCTCAAGGCAGGTATTGTGCGAGTTCCGTTCGGGCCTGGTCCTTATGGTGTCTCTAGTAGTTGGTTTTTTGATCAGCATTTTTATGTCGGGCTCGCCGACGATATGGATCTGGGAATCAGATGGAGTGACACCCTTGGCAAACTGACCCTTGATGTAGGCTACTATCTTCAGAGCGAACCCCAGACGGATGGAAGTAGCCTTGCGAGTTCGCGATACAGTTATGATATTGTCAGGTGGAAAGAAAAAGCCGATGCAGCGGGAACGGTTGAATGGGGTGCTGTTGAAAACGGGTTTGATGAGCAACATCAATTAAACCTGCGTGCAATCTATGCCCTTGGAAATATCGCAGATCTGGGAGTGTCGCTTCAATACGGGTTTTTGAAGGGAACAGAGGCTGATGATGAGGGCAAGAGGATAACTGTGGATGATGATGGCGCGAACCACTATGCGCTTTCCGCGCACATGAAGAACGCGCTCGCGGGCTTCACACTCTTTTCGCAATTCTCTTATTACGCGTATAATATCATCGAGAATACGCCCTGGGGCACCGGGGACCTGATACCAATGGGGGCTTACGACTTCGCCTGGCCCATAGCATCCCAGGGCTTAATACCCGCGCTATCGCTGCGCTACGGCGGCATAGATACATCAGGTATCTCATGGATTGACAGCGTTACACCTTATGTTGAAGCGAGCACTATCCTCAAAACGGTGGATAACTTCAACCCTAGTACCCTAGTGACGTTGGGTGCTAGCTGGACACTCTTTGGTGCCTTGTATGTCTATAGTGATTTCGCACTTTCCAACGGTAACTTCTTTGTCGGTAACGTCGATGCTGACGGAAACAAAGAGGGCTACGCCAATATCTATACAGGCGCCGGTGACTTTGGTGCCAACGGAAATGACGCGTGGAATCGGCGGATTAATGTTAACTTCGGTTACTATTTCTAAACGTCTACGCTTGTAGCGATAGACCCTTTGTGTCTTAACTAGAAGGAGAGATTTGAAATGCGCGAAGAAGGGCAACAACCACAACTGCCGGAGGACAGGGAGTACCGGAGGTTATTCGGTTTAGATATATACCTGACTCCAGTATTCGTGATTTCCAGTATTGCCATAGTCGTCTTTATTGTTGGAGCACTCGTGTTTCAGGAAGGTGCGACAAAACTATTTGGAAATGTCCGCGTCTGGCTTACCACAAACCTTGATTGGTTGTTCATGATTACCGTCAATCTTGTTTCCCTATTTTGTCTGATTGTAGCGTTTTCACCGCTCGGCAAGATACGCCTCGGGGGAGCCGATGCGAAACCCGAGTACTCCAATATAACCTGGCTTGCGATGCTCTTCGCTGCGGGTATTGGTATTGGTCTTCTATTTTTCGGAGTGGCGGAACCGATGTACTACTTGCAGAATCCCCCGCTCGGCATTACCGCTGGAACGGCGGAGGCCGCTACCGCAGGCATAGCAGCGACGGTTTTCCACTGGGGAATACAAGGTTGGGCAGTTTATGGCGTCGTCGGACTCGCTCTCGGCTTTTTCGCCTATAACCGGGGACTTCCCCTCACCATGCGCTCGGCATTCTACCCCATATTCGGTAACCGAGTCTGGGGTTGGCCCGGACACATCATTGATACGTTTGCTATATTCGCAGGGATGTTTGGGCTCGCAACCTCGCTTGGACTAGGGGTACAACAGGTCACTTCAGGTCTCAACTACCTGTTCGGAATTCCCGCAAACAGTACCACCATGGTGGTGTTGATTGTGGTGATTACAGGTATTGCGATGGCATCGGTGCTGACCGGTATTAATGTAGGCATCAAGCGTCTGAGCCAGTTCAACATAATTGTCGCCTTTCTGTTGCTGTTGGCAGTTATCATACTCGGACCAACGCTCTACATTGTCCGCACTATGTTCGCCGGGCTTGCTGACTATGCCATGAGGATTGTGCCACTCAGCAACTGGATTGGGCGTGAGGATACCGGCTTCCTCCACGACTGGACAACGTTCTACTGGGCATGGTGGATAGCTTGGGCACCATTCATCGGGACTTTCATCGCCCGTATTTCAAAGGGACGGACAGTCCGTCAGTTCGTGATCTTCGTGCTCCTTCTGCCGACGCTGTTATGTTTGCTGTGGTTTGGTGCATTTGGTGGCGCCGCGCTCCATCAGCACACGGTTGATGGCTATACCGGTGTGTCAGAGAACGTTGCGGCTTGGAAGCTGGAACTCGCACTGTTCAAAATGTTCGATGAACTGCCGTGGACAACGCTGCTTTCCTCCGTCGCGATGATGCTTACAATCATCTTTTTCGTTACCTCGTCGGACTCCGGCTCCCTGATCATTGATATCATCGCGGCCGGCGGCAAGGTTGATGCACCGGTTCCTCAACGCGTGTTCTGGTGTAGTCTTGAGGGGTTGGTTGCTATCGCGCTACTGCTTGGCGGCGGTCTGAAGTCGTTGCAGGCGGCATCGCTCGCAACCGGCTTCCCGTTCGCTTTCGTTCTGTTGGGAATGGCGGTTTGCGTCTGGATTGGGCTTCGTGACGAATTGCGTGAATCGCAGTAGCCATATCGGCGGGAAATTTGGGAGGCAGATGAATTTCCCACCGATATGCATCACCTATCAACGAGAAAAATTGCCGGGAGCAAGCGATTCCTTCTACAGGAGTACGGTATAGCTGGCTGACATCAACGACTACGCACGTACTTCATCGGACCAATCCCGCCAGATATCGCCATCGGTATTGTCCATCACGAATGCATCCGGAACTGACTCAGGTGTTTTCTGAAAACCGTAAATAGTCGCTTGGCGGATAACGTCATTAGAAGCGTTCTGCCCTGCGATGTGCAGGATTTTGGTATGCCACAACACCACGGTGCCGGTGGGACCGTGACAATCGAACGGTTCGGTATCCGCCTTAATCTCCCCGATGACAGGATCGGTATACCCTCCCGCCTTGCGTACTGCCAAATGCCTGTCTGTATGCTTCTCGCCCTCCTTGAAAGCCTTCCACTGTTCGGGCCAGATCCGTGCGTGACTTCCGGGCCACACGGTAAATCCGCCGGAGTTAGGCGGCACATCGGAAATGTAGGCTGACATCTGCAGCCGCCATCGACCGTAACATGCACCGTCGGAGTGGGCGCCGCGGTACTCCGGAGCATGAGAAGGACTGTTCGGTAGGGTGCAATATAGCCCACGAGTTCCCTGTCCGTTGAGCCACACCGGTCCAGTTTCGGGTAATCTTAATTCAGGTTCTGTTGTGAAGGTGCCCTCTGGGGACCAACCCATTGAGTGTCCCACATGGGAATTCAATCCTCCCACAGCGTCATCGCACATGAAGCACGGCCCAGTCGTATAACCCGATTTGTCAAGTCCTGTGGGCCACACCACTGTTTCCTTCCCAAGCAGTTGTTCAGCTACCTGCCACAAAGCACGGGGAGCTAGGTTGAGCATTAATTCTGATGCCCCATTGCGGACTGTGTACCGGTGTCCATTGCCGCTGAAATACGGGTCACCCCCGCCCTCGGGTCGATGCTGTAGTTTGGCGTTCTCCTCCTCGGTGATGGGACCCCATGTAGAAGGGTCATCCCTTTTCATGCGTGGGAGGTGAGCCTGAATCACATCCCACATTTCGTCACGTGCTTGGCGGCAGAGCTCAGGGTCGAGAACCCCTCCAAGAACCAAAAATCCATCACGTTTGAATTGGGCAATCTGATCTGCTGTCAAAGGCTCGATCGACTTAAAATTTGACGTAGACATGGTCATTTTCCTTTACTGTTGATGTGCTGATCGATATTTCTCACAACATCCCTTCGATTTACGAATATAGGGATAGCCCTAAAGGTCAGGAGGCAAAAAGTGTAAGGCACTTTGCCGAATAATACAGAAAGTGTTGTGTGCTTTGCATTAAATTGTATTCTATAACGAATCATTCCACCTCGTTGATCACATCTAGGGTCCCGAACCCCTCTTACCGATTGATGTCAGTGGCAGTATCAGGCTAGTGACGAAATGGTTGAGGAAACTCTGAATACCGTAAGCGGCTAACCCCTCCCAACTCATCAGTTCCGGCTCGAACATGCGTCGAAACATTTCTAGTAAACCCTCTTCACCACTTGTCGCCTCTGTGAAACCAAACGCAAATAATAGAAAGAATTGAAGCACGGTTTGGATCATGAAAGCGATTAGAAAAATCGCCAATACGATACCAAAGATACGCCACCACGTGCCTCTGACCAATTCACGGCTGCGTTTCAGCGCATTTGTCGCTGAAGTTTCCTCAATGATAACCGCTTGTCCGTAGAAACTCCACCGTATTCCAAAATAGATAGCGAATGGGATACCGATGATAGTTATTGCCAACACGCCGACAACTAACATCAAAAGCAGAGAACTTCCCAAGTAGGGTAAAAACCGGCGTGTGGCCTGTTCAAATGCAGCACCAACGGTGATGTGATTATCCAAGTATACTTGGGCACTGGCAAACAGGAGCGCACCTGTGGGAAAAAGCGCAACTAACCGAGTAATCCAATCGGCGAAAGGATTCATAACAATCGTTATGCTCTCGCCACCGAAATCTTTAAAGAAAAGCGTTAAAATACTTGTGAGGATGTCCATCCCTACGGTTAAAACAAAATAAACAGCACAGATGCCTAAAATCAGTCGGCAATGGCGCCGATAGAGAATCACTATTGTGTCCAAGATATCTGTGAATCCCATCGGCTGGAGCGATGTTGTTGTAGAAACTTCATTACTGCTCATGTTGGGACTTAACATTTTTATCCATATCCCCCTTTCCGTACCCAAGCGAAAGTATAACACATCGCTCAACGACTATCAAGCATCGCCCCTACACCGTTTGGGCAGCTGAGATAAGCCGCGCGAAACGAGCACCTTTGGACATCCCCAGCGGCGATCTTGGGTCACTGGCACAAAGGGTTGCTCTATGGCGGGAAATAAAATATAATAATTCACGTTGTTATCCATGGTAAAATGAGCATCCACCAAGGTTGTCCACACGAAATGCAGAGAAGGAAGTACAATTATTTGATGAAAGTGACCTCTATTCCACAAGTAGCTACGGGGGGTTCATAGCCGCACTTGCTGAGAACGGTGTCGAGGTTGTGACTACGGAAACTTTCCAAAGCGGCGACACCGACTTTTCCACGCAATTAACCCGGATAATGGAGGCAAATCCCGAAGCCATCTTTGTCGCTACGTTGCCACCGGAGATGTCTCTGATTCTGAGTCAAGGTCGCGAACTCGGCATACCCGATTCCGTTCCTTTTATCCTACCCGAAATAGCAATAGAACAGGTGCAAGCTGCGGGTGCTACCGCGGAGGGTGTGATTACTTTTACAGGTTGGTCTAGCCTTGCGGCGACTCCAGGAAACGCAGCCTTCATCCAGACCTATACCGAGAAATATGGGATGGCACCAAACGCTTGGGCGGCGCAGTCGTATGCGACACTCCATATTCTCGCTGCGGCAATAGCAGCGGCGCAATCCACCGATTCAGCAGCGATTCGGGACGCATTGGCGAACACCATGAATATGGATACCATTTTAGGTCAGTTCTCTTTTGGCGCGGTCGGGGATGCGGTTTATGACCCACAAATACTGATTGTCAAAGATGGGGAATTTGCAGTCTTTGAGTAATCCGAACAGAATTAAACTCTGTATCCTGTAGGGTACGACAATCGTTGTTCTCTACGATTTGGGTTTTAGGGATAAAGAAACTTCTCAATAACCTTTTCCAAGTATCAATCTCCAACAAATCAGGTTTGGGGGCAGGTTTCCCTAGATTATCCCTCACCTGATTTTTTCATTTCAAAACAAGGAAATTTAAGATGAATATTAGAAAAATCACAACATTTACGTTTGTACTGGCGGTTGCCCTTGTAATTGTGGGATTTTCCGCCTGTGACCAAATCCAGCAACTTTTGGTCCCTGCTCCACCTCAGATGGAAGGGCTCAGTGGAGAGCTTCCCGTCGGCGTCGTCTTATCTATCACAGGGCGATTCGCTTCCACATTTGGCAGATCAATAGGCAATGGCTTTGAACTTGCCCTTGAAGATATTAACAATTCACAACCCGGTGGTAGGAGTATTAAGTTCATCATTGAAGACGACCAGAGCACCGTTGAAGGTGCCGTCGAAGCCTACAATAAATTGATTCATCAAGATGGCGTACCTGTTATCCTCGGACCCGCCACCTCAAGTGCAACCGAGGCGGTGTTTCCAATAGCGCAAGAAAATCGGGTCGTGGCATTTAGCCCCACCTCCGCCGCCCGTGGCCTGAGCGCGATTGGCGATTTTGTCTTTCGTGCTGCGCTTACCACAGATCTGCTGATTCCGATCGGTATTGAGACAACTTCTGCAAAACTCGGCTATAAAAAAGCAGCAACAATGTATGATGAAAACGATGTCTTTTCCACGGATAGTGATCAGGCGGTGAGGGAAGCATTCGCTGCGAACGGTGTTGAAGTGTTGATCACAGAAACTTTCCAAGGTGGCAATACCGACTTTTCCGACCAATTAACTCGGATTAGGGATGCAAATCCCGATATTATCTTTATCTCCTCTTTATCGCCGGAAAAGCCCGGGATCCTGATGCAAGGTCGCCAAGTCGGTATCCCCTACTCGGTGCCGTTTGTTATGCGCACGTTGACCATAGCCGATGTGCACGCTGCGGGTGAGGCTGCCGAGGGGGCGATTACTTTTGTTGGTTGGGCAAGCACTGCTGACACACCGGGAAATCACGCTTTCGTCCAGAATTATAGCGCGAAATACGGAGTGGAGCCGGACAACTACGCAGCACGGTCGTATGCCGCTCTCCATATTCTGGCTGAAGCAATTGCCAATGCTCAATCCACTGATTCAACCGCAATTCGAGACGCGTTGGCAAATATCACAGATTTCGACACCGTTTTTGGAAAATTCTCTTTTAACGCGGTTGGAGACGCCATTTACGATCCGAAGATATTGATTGTGGTAAATGGTCAATTAGAAATCTTCGAGTAACCCTTAACAGAAGCAGAGTAAGACATTGACCGCTCCCCGCTCTAAAGAACGGGGATT
>JAGWBT010000114.1:0-1673 GCA_021295755.1 Candidatus Poribacteria bacterium | reverse complement strand
AAAGTCTTGAAAAAACTATGCTAAAGCGTCCCTGTATCCCCGCCTTAAAAGACGCGGTTTTAGGGCTAAAGTGGAGTTAGATAAAGTATAACCCAAGAAACAAAAAATAAGGAGATTCAAATTGAATAGAAGTAGAGTTGCCAAATTTGCGTTTGTCTTGACGATTGTCGCACTGATTGTAGGAGTTTCCGCCTGTGACCAAGTTCAGCAACTTCTCCTCCCCACTCCACCTGATAGGGAAGATGTGAGCGTAGAGATTCCCATCGGTCTGGTCTATCCTGCGACCGGACGGCTTGCCGATTTTGCCCTACCGATACGACGTGGCTTTGAACTGGCTCTTGAGGAGATAAATAACTCACAACTCGGCGATCTAAGCCTCAAGTTCATCGACGTGGACGATCAGAGCACCATTGAGGGTGCCGTTGAAGCGTATAATGAACTGATTCAAGCAGGCGTGCCTGTTATCTTTGGCCCCACAACTTCAGGTCAAGCGGAAGCGGCGTTTCCAATTGCGGCACAGAACGAGGTTGTGGCTTTCAGCTCCTCTTCAAATGCCACAGGTCTAAGTGCACTTGGCGATTTTATCTTCCGCGCCGGACTCACTACAGATATCCTGCTCCCCGGTGGTGTCAGGGCAACACACGCGAAACTCGGTTATCAACGGGTAGCAATCATATATGATGAAACTGATTCTTACTCCATAGATAGCTATGAAAAGTTCAGGGACGCGCTTACTGAGATCGGTGTCGAAATTCTGACCACGGAAACCTTCCAAAGCACAGGAATCCCCCAAAACGACAATATCGATTTTTCTGATCAATTGACTCGGATAAAAGCGGCAAATCCCGAAACCATCTTTATCGCGGCTCAACTTCCGGAGCAGACTGGGATTTTGATTCAAGGACGCCAGCTTGGGATTCCTACCACCGTTCCCTTTATCACTAGCCTGATAAACGATGTGGAAAACGCAGGAGCTGCCGCTGAAGGTACAATCTCCTTTGCAGGTTGGATAAATACGGCTGATACACCGGGAAATCAAGCCTTCGTCCAGAAGTACCGAGCAGCGTATGCGAGTGAGCCGAACGCTTGGACCGCGCAATCGTACGCTGCTGTCTATATCGTCGTTGCAGCGATCGCGGAAGCCCAATCTACTGATCCAACTGCGATTCGAGATGCACTAGTGAACACCAAAAATTTTGACACTGTTCTAGGGGCGTTTTCTTTTAATGCCGTCGGGGATGCGGTTTATGATCCGATTGTACAGATTGTCGAAAACGGTGAATTTCAGATTTTTGAGTAGGCCTCCAAATGCCAGCAGGATTCGTAGGGGCACCCCCCGATAGACCCTTACTATTACCCATAAGTCTGTGGGTGGTTTTTTCATCAGTGTTAATTGGTTGGGTCAGGTGCTGTGTAGCAGGGTAAATGCGTCGGAAATATCATTCAACCGTTGCCACCCTCGCCAGATGACAGTCACCCCCGGTGGTCGGTCAGATTTTCGTGCTAAAAAGCCACCGAGTTTTGCAATCCAAACGGTGACTTGACAAACGGTGGGTAATTTGTTTGGCAAAGCGGTTGTCTTATGAGTTATACACTAAAGTGCTTTCCATTCATCATCAGTCAACACAGAGGTGCATTCAGCGTCGGGTGCATGGCGATTGTACATTGTCAAC
>JAGWBT010000113.1:27488-28626 GCA_021295755.1 Candidatus Poribacteria bacterium | reverse complement strand
CGCGCTTTTTCGATTGCGAGGTTCATCGCAAAGGTTGCCCCGACCTGTCCTAGTGCGCTGTGTCCATCTACCACCGCAGCACAGGGATTATCGCTTACAATCTCAGGCTTTGCGGTGGGTTGGAATCTGCCATCTCGTATGGCGCGGGCGTATTCGTAGAAACGGATAGCACCGTGGGAATCGTGTCCGAAGAGGTTGGATTCGATCAGGTGGTCAACAACCGATCGAGTGTCTTCTGCTGTACAACCGGCGGCTTCAAAGAGGTCATAACCGATTTGCCGCAGATTGTCGGGTTGAAATGTAGGCATGAAAATTCCTTTCTACTGTTCTGATTTATATATTGCTTTTTCAGCCGGTGACGGTAGTGTTTACGATCCTTTTTGTTTTTGCGCCTTATCGTTATGTTCTGCCTCAAGTTCTTCTACAAGTGCGTTTAGAATATCCTCCGGTTCGCCGGGACGTTCCCGCTTCTCCGTCCACTGCCACTGATCGAGATAATCGTCGGTTCCGGCTAAACCTGTTTCCATCGCCGTGCGATCAATCTCAACCTGAAAACGTTTAGGCATTTGCCGTGAGATCGGCTTTCTACCCTCAAAGACTCTGACCTGTGCCGGAATATCTTTCCAATATAGAATTTGATACATTGCCACGATTCAACCCTCCAATTCGCCTTTGCGATAGGCACGCAGGAATGTTCTACAGAAGCGATCCTTGCCCAGCATCATATCTTCAGTCAGTTGATAGGCTCTTGACCTTCGATCAACGGAGAGGGCTTTCTGTGGATTATTGGTCACTGGGTCAATAATCCCGCTATCCGCACCGGCTTCGACTGCGAGAATCATAAAAACGTCATTGATGAGACGACGGGAAGGCATTTGGAAGGAGACGTTGCTGAACCCGCCACTGATATGGATGGCGGGACCATATTTCTCACGGAGCTGCCGGATAGCTTCAAAAGCGTGGTTGCCGTTCTCTGTGTCCACCCCAATCGGAAAGTATAACGGGTCAATGAAGATGTCCTCAATCGCAATTCCTCTGTCGTTGGCTGCGTCTACCATACGTGAGGCATTGGTGACCCGTTCTTCGGGGTTCTGTGGCATTCCGGATTCACTGGCGGCTGTTACCATAACCTTCGTGT
>JAGWBT010000113.1:15717-27443 GCA_021295755.1 Candidatus Poribacteria bacterium | reverse complement strand
TATCGTATACTTCAAGTCCTGCTGCGATAATTTCGCTGTTGGAGGAATCAATCGACAAGGGTGTGTCAGACATCTGCTGGAGTGCTTGCACCAACCAGCGGATGGCTTCCTTCTGCTCTTCAAGTCGCCACGAAATCTCATCCACGTTGACATCGAGGAAGTCGGTGCCGGTATCGACCTGCCGTTGGACGATTTTGCGTATGTACTCCACACCTTCACTGGCGTGGGGTTCTTCACCTGACATCGCTGCCTGAACCGCGATGATAACATGTTTGACACGCCCTTCCTCATACTCTTGAGATTTCTTGATAGATTCGGGGATGACAAGGTAGCGGCGTTTTTTGTTTGTGTCCAAATACCGGACGGATTCGATTCCATCTGGATTGTTCGTAACTAGCTTTCCGTTTCGGCGTACCACCCGCGTGGTATGGACGTTCTCACCGATAATGATAAAATCCTGACCGTTTATTTGCATTTTTGCTCCTCATGGTGCTGCACACGGTTGGCACCGGTTTCATCGATTGAAATCCGCATTCAGCCGCGTCATTAGCTATCAGATTTTTTCTGGCCGTGATGGTCTCGCTGCAGAAAAGTGTTGCCCCAAGCACTTGTGCCGTTGAGGTCACCGTCCTTGAAAATCGCTGGACCGTCTAACATCGTTTCTTCTTCACCATAGGCTTTGAGACGGTCATAAGCTCTTGCCCAAATACAGTCCTTCTCTCCAATTTCGCATTTGCCCTGACGGGTCCCGCCGCACGGTCCGTTACGCTGGTTTTTCACACACTGGGATTCGGGACATAGATACGCAATATCGGGCAGTGAGCAGTCTCCGCAGTCGCGACAGTCAAAGGCAGTGACCTTAACCGCTTGTTCCAAACCGTGCATGGCTTTCTTTATACCCTCGCTTGCCCCGTCGATCGCCTGAGAGATCCGCTTACCGACATTGAATCCCCAGCTTCCCTTTTCAAAGATCTGGTCGTGCACCGTGCGGTTGATCTTATAGCCCAAAGGAATTTCCCCTTTGGCAGCTTTCAAGCCTTCCGTCCGTTTTGAAAAGAGGTACTCGCGATTAATCTCGGTTGAACTGAGTCCGGTATCCGTTTCCGGTTCAAAGAAGTAAAATTCGTCGGGATAGTGGAAGCTAATTTCCTTGGCAAAATCCTTCCAATCGCCCTCGCCAAAGCGGTCTACTATCTTCAGAATTTTCTCATAATCTGCATAGCGTAGATGACCGCCTAGGTATACCCCGCGATAGCCTAATCCTTTGGCGATGGCACACTGTTTGGCGGCGAACTCCAAGAGAAAGGCTTTGCCTTTGTCCTTTGATTTTCCTTCTCTTTCGACTAGATCAAGCAACTGGTCGGTTACGGTCACGCCGGGGATGTTCCCCTTATTGAAAAAACGGGCGGCGGGTCGACTGAGAACGTAGACGTTGCCAATCACCGGGACATCCAAATTGTGAGTTGCCATATATTTCAACAATTCATCCTGTTTGCGTGAATCGTATCCGATCTGGTTGATGATGAACGCAGCGCCGTTCTCAATCTTCTTTTTTAGCTTGAAATACTGCGGCATGACCTCGCGTTCGTAACGTTTGTGGTTGTTGACCACCGCGCCCAAAAAGAAATTGGTGCGTTCCAACACCTGTGATCTTCTCCCTGCCCCTACCGTCATACCGGCGTTCATGTCGGCGAACATCTTCAACAATCCCACTGAATCGGTATCAAAGACGGGACTCGCTTGACCGCGATACCCATCGATCGGGTAATCACCCGATAACGCTAGGATATTGTGAAACCCTTCGCTGGCGAGCTGCCACGCCCGGCTCTGAAGCGCGTTGCGGTTCCAGTCTTTGCAGGAGAGGTGGATAATCACTTCCTGATCGCGAGAGAGGAGATCTCTCCCCAAGGTGTCGGGCCCAATCATGGCGTTGCCGCCGGGATTGTCGGTAATACTCAGACCGTGTATGCGCGAATTAGCTGCCAGCTTTTGCGCTAGTTCCAATACCCGTTCCCCATCAGGATCGGTGATAGTTCCGCGCGAGGTTACCACCTCCACACAGGTGAGAAATGTATCTGTCTCTTGCAGCAGATGGCGGAATGAAGGCTGCTGCGAAATGTCAGAGTTATGGGTCGTTTCGGTGGGAGTTGTGTTCATGGCTGTGGGCTCGCTTGACTATGCGCGGGTTTAGAAAATCTTTGGTTAAAATCGTTGACACTTTGCAGGTCGCGGTTTATTTTAGCGTGAGATGTGGATACCGCCACACCCTTACATAAACAGTGGTGTCGGCTTCGGAGGACCGAAACCGAGTTCGACCAACCTTGAGACCATTCGTCGGAGTCGGGGACGGTTGCTGTTGACCAGTTCCTCTGGTGGATGTAGTGAATAGTTCCAGCCTTCGTATAGTTCCTTTATGTAGGCGACCTGTTCGTCTGTCACGGGATTTGCCATGAAACTGATGGCGTGCTGGGAGCGTCCCGGTGGACCGCCGAACGCCCCATGCCATAATGTTTCTGGAAAAATTATGACATCGCCCGGCTGCGATTTGATGACAACGCTGGGCACATCCACGCCTGCAACCCCAAACGGCATCGCGGTCGGATCATCCTGCTGGGCAGTCAACGGCTGTATCCGTTTCCTAAATTCTAATTTGTGAGTTCCCGGAATGAAACGCAGCGCCCCTGTGTCTTTGGTATTTGGCTCAAGGTAGAACGCTATCTTGATGTGAGGCACCGGTTCTGGATCAAGTCCCCCACCGTGCCACTGTGTGTTGCCGACATGGAGGTTGCCCTCGGTAGCGTTCAAGATGAAGTCAGGTCCGAGGAGGTCTTCGCCTAGCGCGTAGATGCGGTCGTCCTCAATGAGCCATTGGAGTCGGGGATTCAACTCGAAGAACGGGATCATGGCTTGACGCTTTTCTCCGGGGAACGGCTTGCCTTGACGGTTTTCTCGCAAAACTGCGTCAGACTCACGACGGATAACGTCAATCTCCTGTAGTGCAAATAGCTGTCGCAGGACAAGGAATCCAAACGTCTCAAAATGCTGTTTCTGCTGAATCGTTAGCATGTTTACCTCTTTTCCGATTAAGAGTTATGGCTGCCGTTGAGCTGCTTTTCACATGCCGTAAAAATAAAGTCGAGGATTCCGAATACTTTGGCAGGATCGGTTATTGAGTATGCAAGTGGATGCTTCGCGAAAATATTTGTTTCTAACTTACCAAACTCCCAGATGATTCCTGTTGACACAATTCCATACACAGTAACCTGTTCATCCTGATTCAGCTTTTGGCACGCTATCAGTTCCGCCAAGCATTGCGTCCAACCTCCTTCAAAATCCTGCTTTTTTGCTTCTACCACTGCCAGAAGTGGACGATCCACTAGCTTATCAGTCACGCCATCAACCCACGCTGACACAAAGTAATCCGGTTCCCCATACAACTCGTTGTCGACATTCAAAGCACGCTGCGACCATAATTTCAGGGTTCCATGGCGTTTCCACGCCTGCTGCAAAAAAGGAAAAATGAAACTTTCCCTTAAAAATGTCTCGCTCTCTTGAATCGCCTGTCTGTCCAACAAGAAATCTAGATTCTCAATGAACCAGCTAGGAGGTTCAAGCTGCAGATCAGGTATAAATCGTTCTGAACGAATTTGTAGGGGATATGTTTGAATAACCTGCTCTACACTTTTGAAATCGCTGTGTGCCATCTGAATATCCTGCGTTCTGACTGTCGCTTTTATAGTGGATCTTAGAATTAATGAGACACTCCAAACCGGTGCGGTGGGAAACCGCACCTACCGGGGGGCGAAAGTGTCTATCTGTTTTTAGAATTCACCATAATCGTGCGAATCCCACATCTGTCCATTCATCACACAAACTCCGTCGGCATCGGCTTAAACTGACACCCTTCGACAAATACCTCAAAGAAGTCAGAGGTTGTCTCCAATTCGACATGCTCAATCCCTTTGACCAGACGCTCGATAGCCTCACGTTTCTTGCGCGAGAGGAGGACCTCCTTCGCTCCTTGTACCGCAGCGTTACCGATCTTGACGATGCGATCTTCGTCCACCGGTGCCAAAAAGCCGATCTCAATCGCATTGCGAACATCTACATAATTGGCGAAACCACCCGCCAGATACAGGCGACTCACGTCCGCCGGATTGATCCCGAACTTTCTCATAACGATGAACTGACCGCAGTAGTTGGCAGCCTTCGCCTGAGCCAGATTGCTAGCGTCCTCACGGGAGAAGGTGATGCCGTGTTCCGGGATAATCGGTATCTCGCGTGTTTTTCTATTTCCAAATACTCCCATTTCGGTCATCTGGTCATGGCGACGGAGTTCCGCCAGTAGATCGATTAGACCGGAGCCGCAAATCCCTTGCGGTTCAACGCCGCCGATCGTGCTATATTCGACCTGACCATCTATCCAACGGACTGACTCGATCGCTTCGTCATAGCCCGGCATCCCGTACTTAATGCCGCCGCCCTCAAAAGCGGGACCTGCTGGACAGGATGCTGCAATCAGCCGCTCTGGGTGTCCGACCACCACTTCGGTGTTTGTGCCGACATCCACTAGCATGACCACCTCTTTTTGGGATGCCATGTCGAGTGCGACCAGATCCGCAGCGACATCGGCACCAACATGGCTGCCGATCAATGGCAGTCCATACACCTGTGCCTTAGGGTTGGCTCGGATTCCGAGCCGCCGCGTCTTCTCAATGAGCGACGTGGTTTCGCGCTCACCGGCGTGATATTGATGTTCGATTATCGACTGGTAAGGTTTTTGGCCGATACTCTGTACATCTAACTTAAAGAAGATGTCCCGCATCGTTGAGTTACCCACCACGACAATTTCGTAGATTTCTTGGCGGACGAATCCTAGTTGTTTCGCCATCTCCTGAATTTCGTGGTTGAGCGCGTTGATGGCCGCCCAGCGTAACTCCCCGCTAAACTCGCCATCATACGAGATGCGGTGCATTATGTCGCTGCCGCCGAACCGTTGTGGGTTCTCAAAGGAACTGACGTGGACGCTCTCACCGGTTTCCAGATCGACCAGATCGATGACCACTGTTGTGGTGCCGAGGTCAATCGCCAAGCCGTAGATGTGACCGCGATATTTGTCAACAGCCTCATCATTATAGTAAACAACATCTTCGCGGCGCGTCACTAGTGGGTCAATTTGAAGGGGTTTTTCGTGGGTGCGGGTAAGGATCTTGGGGGTACGCCGTACCGGCAGGAACTCGATATCGACATCGGCATCCTTAACCACCGCTTGGCAGGCGAGCCGATAATTTTCCCGCAAAAATGACTCGGCTTCGTTCCGTGGACGCAACGCTCCCATCCCCTCTTTAATCTCTACAATACATTCATGACACTGTCCGGTGCGGAAGCAGGAGGTCGGCACCTGAACTGCGAGTTCATCGGCGTAATCAAAAATAGTCTTTCCGGCTGCGAGCGGATGCTTTTTGCCGCCATGCGTTACTGTTCCTACCCCGTAGCTTATTTCGCTGTCGAGGAAAGCCCCTTCGGCAGCTTCGGTTTCCCAAGCAGTCCGATAGTCAATTTTATCGTCCCCACCACACAAGAGCAACTCCTCTTTTGGAGTGCCGCGGACGTTACCCTGCTTACCAACCAAACCCTCGCTAGACGGTTTCCGCTGGTTTCGACACCCAAATTTAGCGGTACACTGATCGAAGCGGTTTTTGTACGGGCATCGATGCATAGATTGCACGTCGGCATGGTTCACCATGCTTGAGAACAGTTCTGTTATTTTGTCTAAGCGCTTCTGATATTCTTCTTTGCTCATTGGTTTATTATAGTAGATCTTAGAATTAAGGCACTCCAAACCGGTGCGGTTTTCAACCGCACCTACCGGCCCCGATAAATCGGGATCGACACCGAGGGGCGAAAGTGTCTATTTATTTTTAGAATTCACTATAGTTCATTGGTTCATCAATATGACAATGAACCGATGAATCCTACTCCTCGTCCCAATCCTCGTCCTCTTCTTCAAGAAATTTCTTTGCCAGTGCTACACATTCAAGGGCGTCCTTGCCGTACCCGTCCGCTCCCATATCATCGGCGAACTCTTGGGTCACGGGGGCACCGCCCACCATAATCTTAACCTCTTCCCGGAGGTCTTCATCAATAAAGGCTTCGATTGTCTTGCCCATGTTCGGCATCGTTGTGGTCAGCAACGCCGACATTCCGAGCACCGGTGCCTCATGCTCCTCAACTGCTTCAATGAACTCTTCGTCCGAAGTGTCCACGCCCAAGTCATGCACAACAAATCCTGCGCCCCGCAACATCATGATGCAAAGGTTCTTGCCGATGTCGTGAAGATCGCCTTTCACCGTCCCCATAATCACTGTCCCGACGGGGTCGATGCCCGAAGCGGATAGAATGGGTTCAATATACGCCATCCCCGCTTTCATTGCCCGTGAAGATAAAGTTCTCTCGAAACTTTATCCCGACAATCCCCATCCCTGCGATCAGTCCGTCATCCATGATTTCCAGTGCTTCAGTGCCTGCCTCCAGAGCGGCTTTGGTCATCTCATCCACACCATCGTTGTCTCCGTCGATGAGCGCTGCGGCGATGTCCTGCATCTCAGGGGTTGTTTGGGCAAATGTGTTAATAGTGCGCTCCCGCTCATCGGGGCGCTCAATAAACTCCTCAATCTCGTCTACGATAATTTCATTCTGAATGTCAGTAATTTCTGCCATAGTTTTCTCCACTAATTCACATGTTCCTTGTGCCAATCCTGCACCGCTTTGGGAATTTCTTTGAGATTTTCAATAGCGGTCTGTAACGGAATCGCACACTCTGGACCGACAAGTTGCACGCCGGATTCCAGATTCTTGTAGACTTCCCCTCGAACCTCCTCTGGACCCTTTGAGAAGAGCGTCTCCGGGTTATTAATGTTTCCCACCAGAGAGATGCGCTCCTTAACGACTTCGAATCGTAGTGGAAAGCTGCCATTCCTGTCTGGGCGATATAGTCCATTCTGTCCACTGTCCGCCCACAAATATGGAGAATCAGCGGTATGGGAATCTGATCGACAAACTCAGTGTGCAGGTCGCGGAGGTAACGCTCATAGTATTCACCGCTGACCAGATCTCCTGTTGCGTGGTCGGGTAGGGTCAGTGCATCTGCTCCCGCTTCAATCTGTGCAACTCCAAACTCTATCGTGGCTTGCTTCATCCTGTCCAGAGCGAGCTTTGTTTTGCCTGGATCGTCTAGAGATAGCAGCAAGAACGGCTCCACGCCGAAACAGTGATAGCCGAGAGACCAAGGTCCCATCGTCTTTCCAATAACAGCGACATCATCGCCGTATTCCTTCTTGAGGATCTTAATTGCATCGAGTACGCACTTGGTATCCTGATGGGTTAGATAATCTGACGGGATCTTGATTTCATCGACATCCTCCCAGATCGGTTCGCGCATTCTAACCGTGGGCCAATTATCCTTCTGCTCCCACTGAATCTTGCACCCAAGCGCAGAGGATTCTTGGATAATCGTGAAGACCGGCATAATCGTATCGAAACCTAGCTCGGTATACCCGGTAGCGGCTAAACGTGCCATCAATTCAGGCTGCCGGTTCGCTTCCGGGAAAGGTGCGTCCACCAAGTCCATAAGTTCTACTGTGGCGACAGACGTTGGATTACAGATTGGGGTTCGATCCACAGGTTCTCTATTCAACGCTGCCAAAACCCGTTCTTTACCGCTCATTGGTCCAACTGTTTGTTTTTGGGTTCCCATATTTTCCTCCTAATTCTGTTGGCTAGGTGCTGCGAGGACACCGCGTGAGGCTGCCATCTCTTGCTCCCGTACGATGGCGCGGACATTCGGGGCGCGAACCAGCAGCAAACCGAGCAGCGCGTCGTGGGAATGGCCACACGGAAACGCGACCTTATCGAGCGTTCCATCCACCTCTTCCATCTCTCCCAATTTCATTAAACCGCCAGCAATCGCGGAGATGCGTCTGTCGGCGCGTTTGCCCTCGCCATCAGCCTGCACTTGGTAAATCCCTTGTCCAAGACTATCGACCGTGATGGTTAGCCCCGATTTTTTGTCGAGAATCTGCAAAGGACGTGGTTCCGCCGAATCGTTCGGGGAGAGCTTGCACGACTCCAGAAAAGTTCGCCTGCAAGCCAGTTGGTGTGCTGCCTCACAGGGAAATCGGAGCAGCCTGTTGGTATCCTCAACCAAGTTTCCTAAGTGCGTCATCGTCTCGATCGCAAACTGAATACGCCCCTGAACTCCTTCCATCTGGCTGTAGGTATGCACTAAAAACAGGGGGCTCTCATCCTGTCCCTGTTGGTATAGGGCGATTGTTACATCGTGGAAATGAGGGTCCATCGGGACCAATTCAATGCGTTTTCCAATATCGACTATTTGACCCATGATTGTCTCCTCGTTATCATTTTGGTTATGTTAACGCAAGTTGCTAGTTGTCGGCATATTCAAACCAACAGCCCCTAATCCCCGTACGAATAATCGACGGTTTTGTGTCGAGATGTGAATCTCGACCTACAGGTTCTAATGGATTTTTAATAACTAGCAACTTAGGTTATGTTAAATAAACGCAAAGACGCAAAGTCGCAAAATGTCCTACCGACACGATTCGGCGATTTGGCAGGGCACTAGCAGGTGTAAAAAAAAATTCAACCTCATATCGGGGGTGCATCATTGGCGGATGTCTCTCTGAGCCTCGATGGGGCCCAGCTTCAGGGCGTTTGTAGCTTTTTACCACGCAACAGAAGGTGCGTCTATACGGCTTTTTGACCTGCCAAATACGCACTGTTTATGAACCGTTTTTCACTGAAACGGCACCATAACCTCGCCAAATGTTAGGGATTTGGCAGGTCAAAACTCTGAAATGTGTAAGTCCTGTAATTGTTTTCACATTTCACGCGCTTTGCACCTTAGCTTTTAGCTCTTAATTTTGCTTGACAACGGAGAAATTTATTCGCATAATAATAATGGTCTGACCTTTACGGCATAAGTTTAACCCAAAATTGAGAAATTGTAAAGCAAAAATTTTTATTGTCGTATGTTATGAAAATGCAAGAACAAGAAAAATTGGCGATGAAAGAGATGAAGCACGACACTCGCACCTCCGTGAGTGATGGGATTGTAGAGCAGATGGTTGACCTTATTTCCCGGGACGTGCTAAAACCCGGAGACCGGTTGCCTTCTGAGAGAGAGCTGTGTAAGCGGTTGGGGGTGGGGCGGAGTTCCTTGAGAGAGGCGTTGCGTTCGCTCGCCGTCATGGGGATTATAGATGGACGGGTTGGAGATGGCACCTTTGTTTCTAACAGTAACAAGCGATATCTGGAGAAAACGCTACAGTGGGGGTTGCTGCTTGACCGTAAAAGGGTTCAAGACCTTATCGAAACCCGGCTCATGCTAGAATCCCAAACAGTGTTTCTGGCTGCGCAGCGAGTCACAGCGGAGAATATTGAGGCAATCGAGGAGACCTTGCGGGGGATGGAGGCGTCGATCGGGCAGCCTGAGAAATACTTGGAATTTGATTTACAGTTTCACCTAACCATTGCACGCGCAACGCAAAATTCGATACTCTATAGTCTTCTAAGCATGATACGGGGTTATTTACAAGAGTGGATTAAAGGAAGTCTCGTTGAGCCGTCAACGACTCAAACGGAGACGCGGGCGGAATTATCCCTACTGGAACATCAGAAGATTCTTGATGCCCTCCGAAAGGGAGAAGCAAATCAGGCACAGCAAGCAATGACGGAACACATTCTCTCCAGCAGCGTTGACCTTCAGAGATGATCAGGAGATTATCTTTGATAGGGGTTGAGATATGAGACGAATTCGTTATAGTGTCGCCATAAGCTTGGACGGCTACATCGCTGGACCCAGCGGGGAGTTTGACTGGATCATCATGGACCCCGATATCGACTTCGCTGGGATATCCGAGCAGTTCGACACTTATCTGCTTGGCCGGCAGACATTCGAAGTTACACGCGGTCACGGGCAGACAGCGATATCCGGCGGACGAACGTTCGTATTCTCGCGAACGTTACGGCAGAGCGACTACGACGATGTCACGATCGTCGGCGAGAACTGGAGACAGGTGGTGCAGTCGCTCCGTGAGGAGGAGGGAAAGGACATCTGGCTGTTCGGTGGCGGGGCCCTATTTCGCAGCCTAGCCGAAGAGGGGTTCGTCGACACGGTGGAGGTCGCTATCATCCCAATCGTGCTCGGCGGAGGTATTCCACTCATTGCCGAACCGACCGCGCAAATCGCACTGACGTTGAAGGAACACACGGTGTATAAGAAGACCGGGATCGTCTGGTTGGTGTACGCCGTGAACAATGCCAATCAGCCGTAAACACGTTAGGTTTTCAATCCGTCGTCCGTCGAAAGTAATCCTCAAGCCCACCCATCGGCGTGAATCCGAGTATCCGTTTTGCCTTCTCGACTTGGTATTTCCCCTGTGCGAAATAGCTCAGTAGATTGAAGGACTGGAAGTTGCCGGGAACAGATTCAATCTCTAACGCCAAGCGACAGGCGTGTTGCAGGTCTTCCCACACCACTGTGAAGGGCGGAAAATCGCCTTGAGTGACATGTTCCGTTGGCTTCGCGCCGAGACCGTTAAAGAGGAAACAGACGGTTTGGATGTCGTATGTCCGCGAGAAAATCTCGCATATCTCCATGCTGAGGTACTTGGTAATCCCGTAATAGCCGACGCCCGGTGCCCGTGGCACATCGTCAAGGTCAAATTCGTGATCGTATGCGTGGCGGATCGATTGGGGACCGGTGTGAACCACCTTCTTAATCTCAAGTTCGGCGGCGGCTTTCATCACGTGATATGCCCCCTTTGTACTTACCTCAAAACTGACCACCGGATCATCGCGGAGGACAGCGAAGTTCATGATGGCGTCCATCCCACGGCATACGTCCAATACATCTGGATATGAAGTTATATCAACGTTGATAATCGGTTTTCCATCTGGATGCGGCACAATATCCGAGAGATACAAATCGTAGTCCTTTTCCAAGTCTGGCGTGACGTAAGGTGCAATATTGCCAGATGCGCCCAGCACGAGCACTTTTTTCATGGCTGAATTCTCCTATGCGTGAACCGTAAGATGTAATATGATTGCGTAGATGAGCGTCTTCATTCGTTCTATCCAGATGAATCGGAAGGCTTCAGGTAGAGGCTTTGAAAATCGTGAGCGGGTTGATACCCAGTCCCCCGTGCCTGATCAATTAGAAATTTAGGATTGGGAATATCCGCACAGATATGATACACCGCCCACCGTTGCGCCCACCATGCGCTGTTGCTACTGTCACGATTCAAGACACAACGGAATGCACCAGCGGCATCGCGGATATCGAGCCACGCAAGATTTGGCGTTTCCCCTTGAACCGCTTCCTCAAGCACCAACTCTCCTAGCCGCAGCCCTGTGACCGTAACTAAATGCTCCCGCGCAAACTCGCGAGCGGTCAACTCGCCCAGATACTTTGTCATCTCCACAATTTCCGGCGACGGGAGGGGCTTCCAGAGTTCGGTGATATACACATCGTCGGGGTAGTTGTTGAAAATAGATAGGGTGCTCGCACAGATAAATTTCTTTATGCCCGCTTCGACTCCTGCGCTGAAGAGGACATGTGTGCCTCGCGTCGCCAAGTCGAGCAGCATCTGTTCACGCTTTAACTCGTCCGATGGCAGGTCGGTCGGTGGTTCGCCGGTATGAAT
>JAGWBT010000113.1:10074-15618 GCA_021295755.1 Candidatus Poribacteria bacterium | reverse complement strand
TCCTTCAGTTCAGTCGCTATCGCCTGTGCCAGTTGGCTGGATGCACCGGTAATGAGAATATTCATTTGAGTTACCTCCTTTGCGTTTTGTGTCATCATATCAGAATGCCACCAACCTGTCAATTTTTTTTCCTTTCCTCTACTGAAAAGATGGTATAATATTCTGAGTTACTGCTTTAATAAAAAAAGCGACGTTTGGTAAACGTAGAGAACGCAGATCTGCGTTCCCTACTGCCGGTATTAGAAAGGATAGTTCCTTGCAAGACAGTCTATATCCCCAAATCAAGAAAGTTGCTGTGGTTGGTGCAGGAACAATGGGATCTCAGATCGCTGCCCATATTGCCAACGTTGGGATTTCGTGCGATCTGCTAGACATCCCGCCTACGGAACTCACCGCTGAGGAACGAGCCAATCGCTTAACGCTCGACAGCCCCGCTGTGCGGAATCGAATCGCGCAATCGGCTCTGGATCGGATGAGAAACGCGAAGTCTCGCTCGCCATTTTACGTTCCCGATGCCGCGGAGTTGATTCGGGTTGGTAACTTTCACGATCACGCCGAATGGCTAGCGGATGCGGACTGGATTATCGAGGCGGTGGTCGAAAACCTAGATGTCAAAAAGCAGGTGCATGGGCGGATTGACCAGCATCGCGATGACGGCACACTAGTGAGCTCCAATACCTCCGGGATTCCGATTCGTGCAATCGCTGAAGACCTCTCACAGGACTATCGGGAATGCTTTCTCGGTACACATTTCTTCAATCCGCCGCGTTATATGTACCTGATTGAGCTTATTCCGACGGATACAACCCGTCCGGATCTGGTCGAATTCATCTCCGATTTTGCGGGGCACACGCTTGGCAAAGGGGTTGTCCATTGTAAAGATACACCGAACTTTATCGCCAACCGGATCGGCATTTTCTCAGTCTTGCACACCATCCACTTGACCCTTGAGGAGGGGTATACGATTGACGAGGTGGATGCAATTACGGGTCCACCGATGGGGCGTCCTCGAAGCGCGACTTTCCGTTTGGGAGACATCATTGGGCTTGATGTGCTCGTGGATGTGGCGAACAACGTCTACGAGAATGCAGCTAACGATGAGCAGCGTGAAGTTTTTCGGGTTCCCGATTTCATTTTACAGATAGTTGAAAAGGGATGGCTCGGCGAGAAAACGGGGGGTGGCTTCTATCAGAGACGCCGTGGCGGAAACGGCAGCGAGATCTGGACGTTAGACTATAATACACTTGAATATGTGCCTCGTTCGGAGGTCCGGTTTGATTTGATCAGTGAGGTCAGGCGAATCACAGACGCAGGGAAGCGTTTGAAGAGACTCATTGACAGCGATGATCGTGCGGGTCAGTTTGCGTGGAAATGCCTCAGCCATACGATGCGCTACGCAGCAGTGCGCATCCCCGAAATCGCGGATGATCTGGAGAGTATTGACAATGTGATGAAGTGGGGATTCAACTGGGAGCTTGGGATTTTTGAGGCGTGGGACGCAATCGGTGTATCGGAATCCGTTGCACAGATGAAATCAGAAAGCCATACGGTTCCGCAGCTTGTTGCAAATCTGCTAAATTCGGAACATACTTCATTCTACAAACCGTCGTCCAAAAGCAAACCTGTGAAATCCAACGCGGACGCAAGCCTCATCGACATGGGCGATGGGGTTCTATGCCTCGAATTTCACAGCAAGATGAACGCGATTGATAATCCAAGCATTGAGATGATGTTTGAAGCCCTTGATGAGGTGGAACGCAATTTTGAGGGACTTGTCATCGGGAATCACGCGGACAACTTCTCTGTCGGTGCGAATCTTGCCTTGATGCTTGAGCGGGCTCGAAACAAAGACTGGGAGGCGCTTGAGGCAATGATCTCCGCCTACCAAAGGGCGAACATGAGATTCAGACTTTCCCCCAAGCCGGTGGTCGCTGCCCCCGCGGGTATGGCTTTGGGTGGGGGATGAATCTGTGCTGCTGCCGAAACTTACATCGGTCTGGTTGAGGTGGGCGTCGGGCTTATCCCGGCTGCGGGAGGTGTAAAGGAGATGGCTATCCGCTGCCTAGAGGGGGTGCCGTTGGAGGCGGACGTTGAACTGTTTCCGTACTTTAAGCGTGCCTTTGAAACCATCGCCTATGCCAAAGTGTCTGAGAGCGCTGTGGGCGCAAAGCAGCTCGGCTATCTCCGTGATGCGGACACTGTTTCAATCAATCGAGCGCATCACCTGCACGATGCCAAGCAGCTGGTGCTAGCGATGGCAGCGGAGAGGTATCAGGAGCCTCAACCGCGGGGGATATTTGTGCTGGGTGAGACGGGGCTTGACCGATTGAAATCAGAGATCGATCTTGCGCAGCGCGCCGGGCAGCTCAGTGACCACGATGTGAAGATCTTGAACCAGCTCGCGTATGTCCTTTGTGGCGGGGAACTTTCTACCCCGCAATCTGTATCCGAGGACTATCTCCTTGAACTGGAGCGCGAGGCGTTTCTCAGGCTCTGTGGTGAGGAAAAAACCCATCAGCGGATCGAGTATACCCTCAAGACAGGGAAGCCGTTGAAGAATTAGACGTGAACTAAGGTAACTATCTTATGAAATTTGGTGAGTTTGAACTTTTTGTGGTAAGCGATGGCACGTTCCGACTGGACGGGGGTGCTATGTTCGGCACAATACCGAAGGTACTGTGGGAGCGCACCAATCCTGCCGATGATCGTAACCGAATCCTGATGGGGCTAAACTGCCTTTTGATTCGGACCCCCACGGAGAATATTCTGGTGGATACCGGACTTGGCAACGCCTACGATGAAAAATTCGCTTTTCTGTATGGTGTTGACAAATCCGGGACAGACTTGCTGAGAAGCCTCGCAGCGGCGGGGGTACAGGCGACGGATATCAGTAAGGTCATTTTAACGCACCTGCATTTCGACCACGCCGGCGGAAATTGTTTTCAGGAAGAAGCCGGAGGATTCAAGCCCACATTTCCAAACGCCGTTTACTACATCAATCAGGGTGAACTGGCGTATGCAAAGGAGCCTGACCCGCGCAGTAGTCCCAGCTATCTCCCATACACTTGGGAGCCGCTTGAAAGAAGGGGACAGGTTGCGCTTATCGCCGGCGACGAGGAGGTTGCCCCCGGCGTGACAATACTGTCTGCACCGGGGCATACACCCAACCATCAGATCGTTACGGTGAAATCGGGGGGACTGACCGCGTGTTTTCTGGCGGACTTGGTCCCGACACCTTCGCACCTGAAAACGCATTATGTCATGGCGATGAAAAATAAGGACCGGGTGTTGAAACAGGCGCTAGCGGAAAATTGGCTGCTCGTTTTTGAACATTCACCGGGGATCAAAGCGGGTTACTTGACCGAGGATCTGAGAATTGAACCCGTCGAACTCGCTTCCCTGTGAGGAAAGATGTGATATTTTTTGTTAATGTGCTGCCAGAACGCACTTTGGATTTGGTGCTAGACACCAAGCAGGAGTGTTTTGCATGCACATCATAACACGAAAGCGAATTCTCGAATTCAGCCAGAGCCATCCGGGGGCTGAGCGTCCTTTAGACCGATGGTATCGAATTGCAAAGCGAACAAATTTTGAATCTTTTCCGGATTTGCGAAGAACTTTTCGGAGTGCAGATCAGGTGGGGAAGTTGACAGTGTTCAATATCGGAGGCAATAGATTCAGATTGGTAGCTTACATTGTTTACGCGAAGAAGCGCATATACATCAGAGATATTTTGACACATACAGACTACAATAGAGGGAAATGGAAGGAGTAAATTATGAAGATTTTAGATCAAGAGCTAGCTGACACCATTAAAGTATGGCCCGTCGTTTCAAAAGTCCTATCAACATTTGAAACCGAACAGCAGTATAACAAAGCTGTCGGATGGCTCGACGAATTAATAGACGAGGTAGGCGAAAATGGAACCCCATTAATTGAGTCGTTGATAGATACGTTAGGAACCTTAGTCAAGGATTACGAAGATAGAAATATCCCGGAACCAGATGTCGATCCAATAGATTGTCTGAGGTTTCTGATGGAGGAGCACAATTTGAAGCCCAGCAATTTACCAGAAATGGGCAACCAAGAAGTTGTTTCAGACATCCTCAGTGGAAAGAAACCGCTTACTGTTACACAGATCAAAGTGCTCAGCGAGAGATTCAATGTCTCCCCGGCGGTTTTTGTTTAGGCTCACGTAAAGGAATCGTGCAACAGAAACCGAGTTTTCAAGAAAAAACTCGGTTTCTCTTCATGCTCTGCACTCTCTTTTTATATGAACTTTTGTTTAATTGTCCTTGATGTTATATAGGGATGCCCACAACTTTTACGAACAGATTTACAGTCGAAAGGAAAAAAACAGAAAAATGATAGATAAAAAATACCTTCTCACGGACGACCAGATGCGACACTTCATTGTTAATGGTTATGTGATCGTCAATACAGACCTCCCCGCGAGTTTTCACGATTTCATTTACGAACGAACCGACACGGTGTTTGAAAAGGAGGGCAATCCGGGCAATAACCTATTGCCTCGAATCCCTGAGATTCAAACGGTCTTCGATGATAAGTGGGTTATCGGTGGGTTGATCAGTGTTTTGGGTGAAGACTATTACATGCAACCCCATCGTCATCCCCACTTCAATCGACCGAAGAGTGAAGGACAGCGGATGCACCAAGACGGTGGCAGACGATGGTCTTCTACTATCCACAGGATACACCTATAGAGCTGGGTCCCACCGGAATCGTTCCGGGGAGTCACTACTATAATACCCCTGATGGCGCAACGGTCAGCGACGAGCTACCGGTCTGTGGCAAAGCCGGCACAGTGGCAATTGTGAACTATGATCTTTGGCACCGCGGTATGCCGAATGGTACTGATAAGAACCGTTACATGATGAAGTTCCTCTTTGCCCGTATGTCAGAGCCGGAGTCGCCTTCATGGAACAACGAACAGGCGGAGTGGGATCAGAGTGAGCCGATCGGCAATGATGTGCACCAAAAGATGTTCCAGCACGTTTGGGACTGGCATCATGGAAAGACAAACGGGGATACACCGAGCAGCGGTCAATCTAAGAAGTCTGTATCAAAACTGATTAAAGCCATGGGGGATGACTCGGAGTCAAAGGGTCTTAACGCTGCTTATGCGTTAGGCGAATTTGGGGAATCAGTGGTGCCTGTGTTGATGGAAGCATTTGAGGACGAATCCGAGACGGTACGGCGGAATGCCTATTATGCGTTGAATGGGATCGGCGCGCCTGCGGTTGATCCACTCGTAGGCAACTTGAAGCATCTAGATCCGCAGGTGCGTGAGACCGCTGCGGAGGCGTTGGGCGATATTGGTCGTTTCGCACAAGCTGCTGTTCCGGAATTAGTAGGAGTGTTGGAAGATGAATCGGAGGAGGTTCGCTCCCGTGCGGCGGAGGCGTTAGGGACCGTCAGTCAAGGGGAGTCAATAGCCATCCCCGCATTAAGCGCAGCATTGCAGGATGGGGATGAACGAGTTCGACGGGATGCAATTCTCGCGTTGGCGCGGATTGGTTCCCA
>JAGWBT010000113.1:0-9981 GCA_021295755.1 Candidatus Poribacteria bacterium | reverse complement strand
TTTACTTCGCTTCCTGATGAGGACTCGGTGGTGTCCCTTAACCAGTCGGGAAAGCACGCATTAGGCAGTAGAATTAAACAACAGGACTTACGCCATAGAAGGGGACAAAGACGGAAGGAATTGTATGCGTGCAGGGAACAACGATCGTTGTTCCCTACGAATTATGGAGGCTGAATCGCTTGTCCACGGCGATTTTTGGGATTATTTGCCTTTGATCTCTTCCCAGTCTACTTCATCTTCGTCTTTGGAATCTCTCTTCTTGTCGCCGTCGTTATTCCTGCCTCTGCCACCGCCACGACTACCTTGACGTTCTCGTCGGATTGCCTCTAGCTTCCGACGACGTTCTTCCGGTGAGGCGGTGCGTAACCACTCGCGCAGCGCGTCGCGCTCCTGATTAGCCCCACGCCGTCCTGCTCTTTGAGCCCGGCGTTCATTACCCGGACCTTCTGCGGAAGCTTCAGAGTTTCCGCCTCCACCTGGTTTTTCTCCTGAACGGCTTGAACCGCTGAGAAACTGCATTGATTCCGCTTTGAGCGTTACAATGTTATCTGAGGCTTTGAGGCTCACCTGATTCGCTGCAATGTTTTCGACAATTGCGTCGCCAACCTTCTCTCCTTGGGCTACATAATAGAGTTGGCTGGATTTTCGTTCCATCACGAGAGCTTTTGCAACCGTTCCTCGTGTGCCAATCCATGTGGCGACCAATGCGTATTCCGGATCTCGGTTTGGTCTTTGCCAACCCAGTGGACGGAACAGGTTATTTTCGATGATAACGCGATAGAAATCTCCACCGCTTTCTCGTGCTTCAACTTCCTTCCGGTCCACGCGCTTTTTCTCCTGCGCATACAAGGGGTGCAAACTGAAACACAACACGCTCATAGCACAGCACATCAATACAACAGTGTACGGACGACGCATTTGAATCTCCTCTCTGGCGCATCGTTAAAATTTACGGCTCAACCCTTAGACGCCGATGCCCTCTTTTTGTTCAGAAAAATTTTCTGATTCTTTTGGAATTGTCGTAAGCTAGCAGTTACTGCGCGAATGACATTTTCCCGGTTGACGTGACAGCTTAAGTTCTGATACCCTTTATCGGATCGTACATTGAACAGATTCACAGCCGGAAGGAAAAGAGAGAAAAATGATAGATAAGAAATACCTGCTCACTGATGAACAGATGCGGCACTTCATCGTTAACGGCTATGTGATCGTCAACACAGACCTCCCAGAGAGTTTTCACGATTTCGTTTACGATCAGACCGAAATAGTGTTTGAAAAGGAGGGCAATCCGGGGAATAACTTGTTGCCCAAAATCCCTGAGATTCAAGCGGTTTTCGATGAAAAACAGGTTATCGGGGGGTTGATCAGTGTTTTGGGTGAAGATTACTACATGCAGCCCCACCGCCATGCTCATTTTAACCAACCACAGAGTGAGGGGCAGCGGATGCACCAAGATAGCGGTAAAGAATGGTCGCATCACACTCGAAGATTGTTGGTTTTCTACTATCCACAGGATACGCCTCTGGAACTCGGACCCACGGCAATCGCTCCGGGGAGCCACTACTATAATACCCCTGACGGCGCAACCGCCAGTAACGAATTTCCAGTCTGTGGCAAAGCCGGCACGGTGGCGATTGTGAATTACGATCTTTGGCACCGCGCTATGCCGAATCATACCGACAAGAACCGTTACATGATGAAGTTCCTCTTTGCCCGCATGTCGGAGCCACAATCCCCTTCATGGAACGGCGTAGAGACTGAGTGGGATCAGCTCGAACCGATTGGTAACGATACACATCAAAAGATGTTCCGGCATGTTTGGGATTGGCATTATGGGAAAACCAATGGGGATATGCCAAGTTACGGTCGATCGATGGAATCTGTGCCGGAACTGATCGAAGGGTTGGGAAATGGTTCTGAGTCAAAGGGTCTCAGTGCTGCTTATGCGCTGAGCGAATTTGGAGAGTCAGTGGCGTCTGCGTTAATGGAAGCGTTCGAGAACGAATCCGAGGCAATACGTCGAAATGCGTATTATGCGTTGAGTGCGATAGGTGCCCCTGCGGTTGACCCGCTCATCGGTAGCTTAGAACATATAGATGCACAGGTTCGTGAGATCGCTGCGGAAGCGTTGGGTGATATTGGTTCTCCCGCACAAGCCGCCGCTCCGGCATTGGTGGCGGCGTTAGAAGATGAATCGGAGAGAGTTCGTTTCCATGCAGCGGAGGCGTTAGGGACAGTCAGTCAAGGAGAGTCAACAGCCATCCCTGCATTAAGCGCAGCACTACGGGATGAGAATGAACGGGTTCGGCAGGATGCAGCTCTTGCATTGGCGCGGATTGGTCCTCACGCAGCGGATGCCGTCAGTGCGTTGGAGGCGGTATTTTCTGATGGAAATATGTATGTTCGCGGCGATGCGGTTCATGCCTTGTATCGCATCGGTACGCCGGAAGCACGGGAGGTTCTACTTCAATTTCTGATGAGGACGCGCTGGTGCTCCGTGACCGACCGAGTAAGTAGGTCTTAGGCGACGGTACTGTGTATTTTCCAACTGCGTTTCAGGTAGGGAGATACCGTGTTTGGTTCATGTTAAAAGAAAGTGCAAAACACCAAAAGCGTAAAACGTGATTCGTAAAGCGTGAAAGCACTTTGTTCATTGATTCATTAACAAACGAGTGAACTCATGAGCTCAATCGGTTTCGGTTGCACCATTTCTTTACATGATCCCCGTGTTTTTGCGATTGGATTGGTGCTTGTAGTGGCAATTTCAATCGTTGTTAGGACAATGCGGTAAACAACAGGGAACTGTCCCTTAAGTGAGGTGTGGAGTTACTACAAATGCGAACTTCAAAATTAGGCAATTTGACTTTGGTAGATTAAAAAGGTAAAATCTATGACTTAACCCCGCTCAATTTCTACTCCACCGAATAATACAAAAGGAAATAACAATGCAAATCAATTTTCAGAAAGTAATAGATCTCTCTTACACAGTCGATGAAAACAGCCCACGCGAGCTGCCGATTGACCCTGTCAAGATCTACGACACAGCAACAATCGACAAGGATGGGTACTTTGAAAGCCGAGTAGATTTATCCGGGCATTGTGCCACGCACATTGATGTGCCTTGCCTGATGTACGCTGAGGGATTCACCGTCGCAGAAATTCCGCAAGACAAATTAACTGGAGCTGCGGTGCTGATAGATCTGTCAGAAGTGAAGAAACCGGGCGATGCTGTGACAGCGGAAGACATCGAAAAATGGATCGCCGACAACGGTGATATTCCACCAGACAGCATCGTTTTTATACGGACCGGCATGGATCAGTATGCGTACCAAGATAGTTTCAACCGTCAATGGATTGGGTTCAGCGAAGATGCAGCGAGGCTGCTTGTTCAGAAAGAGATCAAAACGATTGGAACGGACGCCTGCAGCATCGACTCGATGGCTGGACATCCGCCGCAGCATGACGGACTACCACCCGCCCATCTCGTTTTTCTGGGGGCTGGTATCCCGCAGGTCGAAGATCTCTGTAATCTGAGTGAACTGCCGACAAACTTTCACGTGGCGATTGCGCCGATGAAATTAGCACGGAGTTCCGGTGCCCCGACCCGCGTCTTTGCGTTTGTTTGAGTGTAACCGTTCTTCTGAAAGCGGATAAAACATAGACATGAAAATTCAGACGGTCGGCATCGAATTGGAAGAAGCAGACCGGAAAGCATATCGCGACCAAGGGTTTTGGATT
This sequence comes from Candidatus Poribacteria bacterium, assembly GCA_021295755.1. Taxonomy (NCBI): domain Bacteria; phylum Candidatus Poribacteria; species Candidatus Poribacteria bacterium. Next base: position 6,243 of record JAGWBT010000113.1, on the reverse strand, counting down.
GGCCCCCAGTTATTCGATGACGCGGCGGTAGAGCAGCTGCGTGATGCGGTCTATCGCACCATCTGCGGTGAGCGAGATTTCGATTCGATGCACTGGGGACAACCACCGAAATTCGATCCGCAAAGTCCGAAGTTGGCACATGTGGTCAACGGTTGGTGGGTGAACGCCAAAATCCGCGAATTGATCCGATCCAATGAGATTGGCTATCTAGCTTCCGAACTGATGGGGGCTCAGGAGGTCCGTCTGGTGCATGACCAAGTCCTCTACAAACCGGGGGCCGGTTCCGAGTCGGCGGAAGTTCCGGATGGCAATGTTGGCTGGCATCAGGATGCTGCCCACTGGACCATGTTCAACTCTACCACCTTCTGCACGGCTTGGATTGCGCTACAGGATACCGATCTGTCCAACGGAAGTATGTGTTTTGTTGAGGGGTCACATAAATGGGGATTGATTAGAGACGCTGCTGGCTTTGCGAATAAGGATCTACACGCTTCGGAAAAAAGATTTTCTCAAGGTGACCGGCGGTGGATGGAAACGCCTTGTATACTCAAAGCGGGTCAAGTCAGTTTCCATACGGGGTTGACCTTTCACGGTTCAGGCCCCAATCGGACGGATGCACCGCGCCTCTCGATTGCGCTCAACATGATGCCCGGTGGAACGACCTATAACCAGCATGGCAGAGATAATCTGATTGGTGCCCAACTCGGACCCTATGTGAAGCACGGCGACCCGTGCACAGATCCCTTCTTCCCCAGAATTGGTCCCCCCAGCGGTGCCGATTAACTAGAGCGTGTTGACATTTAGGTATGGTAGGGGTGAGCTTATCTCGCCCATTTTCAAGCAGTTTATGATAGATTTTAGAATTACTTAGATACTCCCGATACACAGCCAACCCCCTAAATCCCCCTTATCAGGGGGACTTTTGAAGCTTCACCAAGGTTGGAGTTATTGGCAAATGTCCACTTATTTGTCTCATTCACCATAGTTTACAGAGGTGTGGATATCTGATATAATATGTGGTCATGGCTTACGCATCTCCTATTGCAGTTCCTCGCCCGTCCCCCTAGTATGACTTGTCCCGACTTGTCCCGATACATCGGGATGGATCGGGGCAGGCTGGAATGAAACGGGATCGGACTTGCCCCGCATTGGCACTGAAGTGTCGAACTACCAAATCTCAACGTTTAACTGCGTAAGTCGGAAGGAGATTTATTATCATGAAAATGAGACGATTTTCAACCTTCTATTTCGGTCTACTATTGTGCTACTTCTATTTCCTGGTAACGGGTATAAGCGTTGCCGATCAGCTCCCTGAAAAAGAGAAACAGGTTGATGTGATTACCAAACGATATCCGTCAACTTTAGAGGAGAAGGAGAAAACGGTTGATGTGAGAAAGGTGGCTCGCAATCTACACAATAAAGAGATGTATGGGGAAGCACGTAGGGCTTTGGTCTTCTCGGATAACGCATACCTCTCCTCCAGCACGGTGAATTTATTAAAATCCGCGCTAAATGATAACTCCGTTGAAGTGAGAACGCGTGCAATCTCCTTACTGAAGTTTTCCAGGAATCCCGAAGCGATCCCCCTTCTTGCCGATCGCTTGCAGAACGATCCATCTTCGAGGGTGAGAAGTTTAGCAGCAGCATGCTTAGGGAAGCTGGCAGGGGACGCGGCGGTTCCTTTGTTAAAAACTGCTTGGACTGAGGACAAAAACATTAGTAGAGGAGTAATTTACGGATTAGGATATGCTGGTGGCACTGCTGTTCCTTTCCTGATTGGGAGGTTGAAAGAAAAAATAGAAAAGAACGGTAGTGCGATATGGCTCATTAACCTTTTGGGCTCGACTGGTGACAGAAGGGTGATTGAGCCTTTTCTCGATATCATATCACGTCCCACCTCTGCTTCCGATGTGCAATTGCAGGCGGTAAGGGTGCTAGTGGACTTTGCAAATATGCCTGACTACGCTCGACTCCTGAAGTATCACGCCGAATTTTCGGCAATTGACGTCATGAGACCACCAGAGAGTCGAAGGGTCAACATGGCGGATCGAGTCCAAATCCTTGAGTTCCTGAAGAAGATTATAGAAAGTGAGCCAGAGTACAAAGTGGCACCCAAAACAGGGTGGGTAGGGATGCCCATAGGGTCGACAGGGGAGAAACCGGTGATTCAAGCGGCTTATGAAGGAGTAGAGCTGATTGAGAGCAGTATGGCACTTTTTGAAAAATATGGGCCAGATTACTGGAACTCCTGGGAAAAAGTTTTGCTGGCTGAACCGAAATAAGAAATCAGTAGCGATGGCAAAAAATGATATTCACCGTCCCTGAATGAAACGATTTTCACCTTTCTTCTATCTCAAACAGTGGGTATGTAGGCTTTTGTTATAGTTTCTGCTGATTATACAAAATCGAACGGGCTCCAACAAAATATCAGTAATGGATCAACCCCGATTGGGGCGGTATCTGTTCCGATAAATCGGAATTGATACTGCGCTGGTCGGGTTTTTTTGTGTAAGGCTCCGGTTCGTGGTGCCGTAGTGGATTGACAAATTGGCTACTGCCTCGCAAAGATGGCTTGGATATGTCTATCCAAGCCGAGCGATAGGGCTATTCAGTTTTCGGCTTTTTAACCATTTTGCTTGAAAAGTTGCAACCGGGAGATTGGGCTATCGGGATTTGGAAATCCCTCCCACAGTGAAGCCAACCCCCCTAGCCCCCCGCAAGCGGGGGGGAATGAAGGGCAACTGCAAACGGCGATAAGAACGCGCAATGAATTGCGCTACTACGAACGGAAATCTGTACCCACGCACAACGACCTAAGTCCCGCCCTCGATGTACAGATTAGGCAATCTGTACCTACGAATAATGACCTAAAGCCCTACCCCCCTTGTCAGGGGGGAATGAAGAGGGACTTTGGCAAATGTCCACTTATTTGTCTCATTCACCATAAATGACCCTAAATGAAAAAAAATCGGCATTGCGACATGGTGATAAACATGATAAACTAAATATATCGGACTACGAGCAGGTGATTGCGTCACTTGAATCGTTTCGTCAGAAGCACCGTTATGGACTTTATATCTTTAAGATTCAGAATCATCGGATAGTGGCGGTGGAGGGACAGCCGAAGATTTTTGGTCAGCTGTAGGGTCACAGCTTGGTGCAGGAAGCCTCCTATAGTTGCTGGTTTAACAATTTAGAGAATTAACGAAGGTCAAACCTTAGTGAAGGACGACACCTTTTTCTAGCTGAGGCTTGACCTTTTTTTTGCTCACAAGATGCTCGTGTTTCAGGCCTTGGGTGGGGATTTGACAGATCTTTTCTCGGTGTTTGAGGTGCTAACGGACGCTGAAAAATTGGTCGATTTTGAGGATAGATACGGGTTGATTATTGGGGGCGTTCGATGCGAAATTTAGGGAGCATCAAACGAACTTTGGAGATTAAGATAGATTGGCGTCGGTGGTGACAATTCCACACGGCTTAAACAGTAGTTAGCAAAGGAGAAATACGATGCGGTTTCCATCAATGGTTAGAAGACTAAGAAACACGCAGGGCGGCGGCACGAGGTCTACCGCCGGAAGCGGGTCTACATCCTATAACGAACCGCCTGTTGCTGATGCTGGAAGCGATCAGATCGTATCTCAAGGCGACACAGTCCAGCTCACTGGTTCGGTTTCAAATGCCCCTGCCAGCGTTGTGCTCAACTGCAAATGGACTTTTGGTGATGAGACGAATCCCACAGCGGTCGGCAATGGGATGACGGCGTCTTACACCTACACTACGCACGGCAATAAGACCGCCAGACTGACTGTCAGTTACACTGATACTAACGGCAAGCTAGTCGAAGCGAGTGATGACGTTATCATAACGGTTATAGAGCTCACTTTGGAGGGGCCTGCGACAGTGACGAGAGGTGAGACCGCGAAATATACGGCAACGGTAAAGCCCGATGGACTGGAGCCAACCTTTAGCTGGGAATTTACGGATGCGGAAGGAGATGGGCTGCCAATCCCGGGGGATACCGGAACACGCAATACTTGGATCGGGGCAATGGCTGTGAGTGGTACTGTAGAGGTTACAGCCTCTGTTAACAACGAGGATTTTACGAAATCCCTTGAAACTACGGTACAACCTAGGGAGTGGGAAGATACTTTTCCTGAGCCCCCGATGGAACCAGTTGATGGATATGGTACGTTAGAGCAATTGCCGGAAAGTGCCGGCGATTTAGGACACACAGTGGCCCCAGGCACAACAGGCTTTACGATACCAACCGCAAGCGCTAGCGGCTCATTGATAACTTCTGGCCCAAATAATGGCTGGGTATATATTAAGAATCCCCCTCTTGGAGAAGATGCTTGGGATATGGAAATACATATAAGTCCTGCCCTAACCAATGAAGACCACCCGTTTTATAGGCATAATGCAAACCGAAATCGACTATTACCAGATGGGAGAAGATTCCCATTTTACATGGAAAAGCTGCATCAGTCTGTACGTATTCATGAAGGAGTTGAAGAAGATCCAGATGGACACTATAAAAGCCATATGGGTGAAGGGTTTGACCAGATAAGTAATGACCCAATAAACCCTTGGGCGGAGGATAAGGTCAAATATCAGAATACGGGCGGGGTTGCTCAAAAGTTCATTGATCAAATCCAAATGGATTTAAACACAAAACTAGAGAGGGTTAGAACAAAATTTGAGCGTCACCCAGTCTCTAAGTATTTTGATCCGGATCCACGCCGTAGGTTTGAGCGTATACCTCCACCTAATTTCGAGTACTAGTACTCAATCAGATAAGTGTCGAGATGTGAATCTCGACCTATTTACAGCATTTGCAGGATTGGCAACAGTAAAATGTTAGTTGACAAACAACGGATTTATGGTATCGTACTAGCATGATTGATGTTTGTTTAATCCCTGTTTCTGCTGCAACAAGACCTTCAGAAGAGTAACGTAATGCAGGTGCAAAATGGATGTGCTGATAGAATTGAAAGGTCTACCGCATTGTAGTTTTTTTTGGCTTATGTTAACGCAAGTTGCTAGGTTCCGTTAACATTTTTTTGTGGACGTCCGAATCTGTCATCGATTGAACCGAGAATTTGTAATACTATGGAGAAATGAACCATGTTAAGACTGTTTTTGTGGGTCACACTGTCTGCTCTATTCGCTTTTCCTTCCATCTTAGAAGCTTTTTATGTAAGAAGGTGTTGGGAGGATCATTCAAAACTTCCAATGAAAACACATGCTCAGAAATTCGTTGAAGACTTATCTGCGCCAAGGGATCAGCGGATCAAAGCAATGGAGTGTCTCGGCTTTTACGGTAATGAGGGTGTGCCAATTTTGTCGAAGGTTCTTGAACGTGGTTCAAACAACTTCGATTCAATTTCTGCTGTTGAGGCACTAGGGCGAATCCAAGATAGAGGCGTAATGGAACCGCTGCTTCGACTCCTCGGCAATGAAAGCAAGGGTGGTCAGCAATCTAGGGCTGATTGGAATTCCACTTCCTCTATAAAATTTAAGCCTCGCTTAAAAATCAGAGCCGTTGAGATATTGGGCCAATTGGCTATGACCTCTCTAGAGGAACCTAACCCCCAGCCTGCTATAGTGACAAAAACAGTAGAACGTTGGATAATTAAAAGTAATTTTGTAGATGACCCCATTTCGTTTCGGGTTTGCGGGGGGTATCACTCTAAAGGAGAACTTCTCCGACGGGATGAAATAGATAGGATCGCTGAGGTCTTGAGGAAGATTGCAGAAAGTGAGCCCGAGGACACAACTGAGCGGGCGAAACGGGTGATTCAAGCGGCTTCTATAGAATTAGAGCGGATTGATAGACGTATGAGGCTTCTTGAAAAATATGGACCAAGACCGAAAAAAGCGTCGAAGTCTGAGTCCAAATAGAAAAGAGAAAAAGGCAGGCCTCGTTCGATTTCTTTCGTAGATAGCGACGGCAAAAAATGACATTCACTGTCCTTGAATGACAGCCCCTGAGACAATCCCCATGCTTCAGCTTTGGGAGTAGGTCAATCGTTTTGCTAGTAGCACCGTTAGCGGAGGGTCAGCCGAAGATTTTTGGTCAGCTGTAGGGTCGAACCTTGGTGAAGGAAGCCCTAGGCTGTGTTTTAACAATTAAGTAGTAGGGTCTTATGCTAGTTACTATGGCAGAGGAAAAGCCAACTCTTTAATCTGTAAACACGCCTCTTTTTTGGATAGCTGATTCAGATAAATAGATAGCGTATGAGC
>JAGWBT010000112.1:6972-26700 GCA_021295755.1 Candidatus Poribacteria bacterium | reverse complement strand
AGGTAGTGGCGTAAGGGATTCCTCAGCTTGAGAGTTTGGGAAGGATTCTCCGCCCCAAGATATTATAAAAACAATTAAACCAGCAATAAAAATTACGCCAACAGTAGCGATAGCTATAATTAATCTAACCATGCCTACTTCTCCTCTACTGAACGAGGTTTGGTGTTATGGAGAAACGGGTGCCCCGTTAAGATAACACCTACTTATGACGGACAGGGGAATAAGGAAAATCAGAAGGTATATCCAAGCCCAACCTGTATAGTGGGAACGTTCCGATCACCCAAGTACAATTGACCATATCCAGCCCTTAGGCTCAATTCGCGGGTTATGTTAAAACGGATTCCCACTTCGTAGTGATAGAGATCCATGGTGTCAAAATCCTGCTGAAGTTGAATTGAACCTGTGGCATCTATTACAATTCTGTCCCGCGGATAGAGTTTCACTCCCCCACCAAAGATGGGTGTAGTATGAGTTGACCGAGGCAAATCCTCGTATGCTGCGACGCCACCCAGCAACGTAAACGTAACTTTGCTTTTTCCTGGAGGGCGTGGACCCCACTGAAACATCGCGCTCATGTTCGTGCGATCTGGATAGGAAAAGTTCAGTTGCGCACCTAAGGTTGATCGGTTTTTTCCTTCACGTAGATAAGCAAGCCTGAACATATAACTCCCATCTCCAGCAAAGGTGGAAACACCGTCCGCAGAAACACTCGCCCATATTCTCTGATGTATTGGAGAAGGTGGAGATGGCGGATCGTCAGGAGGCTCTCCTTGTGGCACCTTTTCCGGTTCTGGTTTGCTTTCATTCCCTTCGCCCTCAGTTGGAGTTCTAATTCTTGAGGATTCCGGTTCTGACTCATTTTCGCTTTCTACGTTAGGTGGATCTGGCAGGGATATTGTTGGAGGTTCCTCATCGACGATAGAGATTTGATAATTGTGATTTTTAGCTCTTGGCTGTCTGAACACTAAGTGATTATCATATTCGATCTCAATGTAGTATTCAATCGAACCGACGTGCTTTTGTGCGGGCAAATCCCCCTTGTAGACCCACGTCGATGACGCGGATTGCTGCCCCCACAAACGCATCTCCTGACTGTTCTGTTCTAATTCGTCCTTGTCTCTGTCGTAGGTTTTGTAGTAGATTTTAACCTGTTGGGGATTTCTAGTGCTGATTAGATCTAGCGTAAGTGGTATTCTTTCACCGACGGATATTTTTGCAGGGGGATCATGCGCCACAGCGGGTGGTATCTCAAGATCCAGTACCTTGTGGCGATCAGATTCGATTCTAACCGTTTCCCTTTGGGACTTTTCTGCATCGATGCCTTCCACAATGTAGTTACCCGTAAGTAGTCTGCTGCTGACGCTTCCAGTGCCCAACATTTTCCTTTCAACTTCGTTTCCTTCAATCCAGATTTCCGTTTCCGGTAGCAAAGAAATTACGGTCAATTCACCTGTTAATTCTTTGCGCACTTCCTCGATTAACTCAGCAAAAATTGGATGATCTTTCCCTAACCTTGGCGGCAATTCTTGATCTGGATTGTGGCGAATTGCCTTTTGAAATTGCTCCCTCACTTTGTCATTGCCTTCACCAATTCCCCTCTTTGAACCTCCTAAATAAAGACAGGCTTCTGCTCGCTGTTTCGGATCTTCGAGCTCTCGTATGGCTGAACTTAAAGCTTGGATTGCCTCTCTGTATCTTGCCTGTTCATATAACTTAATCCCGTCTTCAAAATTTTCTTGAGATGTAATTCTTATTTCTAAACGCCTAGATTCCGACCTATCTTCGTTGCCTTCCTCATCAGTTGCAGACAGATAATACTGGAGGGTTACGATATTTTCGATTGTGATATCTATGGTGTATATGTCTGAGGAACCTTTTGCCGTAAGTTTTTGACTTCGTTGACCGTTGAACCATGAGGTATGAATGTGAACATCTTTGACAGCGATATTGTCTGTTACCTCTGCTCTGACGGTAATTTCTTGATTAGGACCGAATCTCGCACCATCAGGTGGATATAGCAGGGATATTGTTGGAGGTTTCCCATCAACGATAGAGATTTGATAATGACGCGGTTGCGCTTCTGGATGTCTGAATATCAAGTGATCCTTATATTCGACCGTAATGTAGTATTCAATCGAACCGATGTGTTTTTGTGAGGGCAGATCTACTTTGTAACCCCACGTCGATGACGCGGATTGCTGGGGGTCCAAACGCATCCTCTGATTGTTCTGCTCTAATTCGTTGCGGTGTCTATCGTAGGTTGTGTAGTGGATTGTAACCTTTTGGGGGGCTTGGGAGCTGATTAGATCCAACGTAAGTGGAATTATTTCACCGACGGATATTTTTGAGGGAGAATCATGTTTCACGATGGGCGGCGCAAGTGGCATTTTAACCATTGGCTTGAGATAATTTACTGGAATCGCAAAATTGAGATTTTGTCCATTGCGAAAAGTTGCGAATGAAATCCCTATCACCTCGCCTTTTTCATTGAAGACGGGACCTCCGCTACTCCCCTGGGAAATCGGGGCTGTCATTTGGAAGAATTTATCAGGATCGCCACGAATCGCACTGATAATGCCATCAGAGAATGACCCTTCCAGTCCGTGCGGATTGCCTGCAACGTAAACTTTATCGCCAATCCGAACCGTATCACTGTCACCAAGGGAAAGTGCAGGTGCGTCGATCCCTCCGACCTTTATTACTGCCAGATCGTGCTCTTGGTCACTGTCGAGGATTGTTTCAACAAGGTATATCTCTTCCTTGCCAACTAACTTCACGCCTCCAATCGACATATTATCGATAACGTGATAGTTAGTCGCGATTTGATCATCGTGGACGACAAATCCGCTACCCGTCCAACGTTTGTCTTTGGCATCTGCTAAGCCCAAGTGCACCGTAGAGCCTAAAGCGATTTCAGCAATTTCTCGGGCAGTCAGGGCAGTTGCCACAGTTGTTTCGTAGAGCAGCATCAGTACCCCAACCATAACACTCAAGAACAATTTTTGCCTACGTTGCATAAAACTGTATCCTTGCATAGAAGCACACACTCAAATAGCATCATTGATTCAAAAAATCGTGTGAGATCGTCTTTCCATCTTTCCATACCTCGTAAGGAAAGATTTTTTCGTTGCCACGGTACATCAGCTTAATTGTTGTCCCAATCGGGACTTTCAAATCGCCTGGTATCGGAGTAACGTTAGCATTTTTTTCGTTGGGTTCAAGGGGTATTGTGAAATCTCGTGTCCGTGGCTCCATGAAATAGTTGTTTTCAGGTAGCTGTATGAAAACTCTCGCCCATGGTATAGCGTTAATGGAGACCGACACAGTTCCAGTTTCAGATTGTGTTAGTGGGGTGGGTTGAACTATTTGCAGCTCCTTAGGTCGACGAACTTCCGAGGGATTATCGTCGATCTCAGTGGTCTCCTTAGGTTGAGGCGGGCGCGGGGGATCTCCGTCCCAAGGTACTAAAAAAATAATTAGACCAGCGATGACAATGACAATAGCTATGGCGACAACTATAACCAATCTGTTCATCCCTGACTTTCCTTTACTGAGTGAGGTTGGATATTATAGACAAATAGGTAGCGTGTTTAGATAACACCCACTAAGAAGGACTATCACACATCTTCGCAGCTTAATTTATACTCCAGTAGTTTTGGCGAGCATTAGTATCCAAAAATTATAGCACCCTTCGCAAAAAGGTGTCAATTGATTCACGTCTATTTTCTGATGGATCGTAATAGCATCTTTTGATGGAATCATGCTATAATAGTTTCGGCATTGACAAACAGCAATAATCAGGAAGACACACTTCAAAAAGGGAAATCTCTACGAAGGGAAAACAACCATGTCGAACACACTATTTCCCACAACCGTGATTGGCAGCTTGCCCCGATCTGCGTGGGTGCGTGAGTTAATCCTTGACCGAAAGGATGGAAAAATATCCGAAGAGGAAACAGATCGATTGCTTAACCCGGCGGTCGAATCAGCGCTGCGTCTCCAAGAGCGAGCGGGGTTGGATGAGGTTACCGATGGCGAATGGCGCAGGGAAAGTTACGTCAAGGTCTTTGCTGATCGTGTACGGGGTTTTCGAGCGGATCTCAATCCTAGCGGCGGATTGCCGTACCCGGCGGTGGTGGAACCGATTGAACATTACCGCCCTTTAGTGGTTGATGAAATCCGATACATCCGGGGACTAACTCAGCGACGCATCAAGGCAACCTTACCTGCCCCCTACATCATCGGTCGGCGGATGTGGCATCCCGAACACTCAAAAGCCGCTTATCCCACTCGCGAGCAGTTGATGACCGACTGTGTGCCGATTCTGCGGCAGGAAATTGCACTCCTCCGTGAAGCGGGGGCAGACACGGTGCAACTCGATGAGCCCTGGCTTAGTACCATGGTCGATCCAGACTTCCGAGAACGAGAGGGTGTTACCGATGTCCAGTATGAGATGGATCAGTGTGTCGATTTTATTAACCAAACGCTGGACGGAATCGAAGGTATCGAGACTGGGATGCATCTGTGCCACGCACACTTTGACCGCCAACACGGTACGGAAGGATCCTACGACTTAATCATGCCCGCCTTGGCAAAGGTTCGAGTCGGCACAATTTCAATGGAATATGCTACCCCTATCGCGGGCGGTTTAGCCTCGCTCGTTCGATTTCCTGAGAATGTACGATTGGGGCTTGGGTGCATTGACCATTGTGACCGGCAGGTGGAAACGTCGGAGGATGTGATAGCCCGTGTGGAGGAAGCCATGCGTTATGTGGACAAAGAGCGCATTACGTTGCATCCGGATTGCGGCTTTTCACCATCGGTTCAGAATCCCATGGATCTAGACGAAGCGTACTTGAAACTAAAGGCGATGTGTCGGGCCGCACTGCTGCTCCGCGAAAAATATGCCTGATGTTAATGATTCCTGAAGGGAGATTGAAATGACAACACCAGAAGCTGCAGCAGAACTTTACAAAGAATCTGTTGTGATAGATTGTCTGAATGTGAGCAATTGGGAGAGTCCGGCTGTGTTCCAGAGCTTGCACGCTGGGGGTGTAACAGCCATCAACGCCACCGTTGCGACATGGGAAAATTATCAGCAGACTTTGGACAACATTGCTGCTTGGTTTCGCCGGCTTCGAGAATACGGCGACATCCTTATGCAGGTAAAATCCGTGAAGGAACTGCTCCAAGCTAAGCAACACGGCAAAGTAGGTATAATCTTCGGTTCTCAGAACGCGTCTCCCATTGAAAACGATCTCGACCGACTGGCGCTGTTTCACGCGCTAGGAATGCGAGTCATCCAAGTGACCTACCACGAGCGGAACCTGCTGGGTAATGGCTGCTGGGAACGTAGAGACGACGGTTTAAGCAATTTTGGTGTTGATGCTATCCGGGAGATGAATGCACTCGGTATCCTGATTGATCTTTCTCATGTGGGGGATCGCACCACGCTGGAGGCGATAGAATTGTCGGAAAAACCTGTCGCGATTACCCACGCGAACGCCCGTTCCTATTTCCACCATCCCCGAAATAAGACGGACGATGCGCTGAAATTGTTGGCAGAACGGAATGGTGTAATCGGTGCAACCTCCATCACCTCTTTCTTACCGACCCAATTTGAATCCACGCTAGAGGACTATGTGGATGCGATAGATGACATGGTGGAACGGGTCGGGATTAACCATGTGGGTGTTGGAACAGATTTTACACAAGATCAACCAACCTCTTTCTGGGAGTACATTGGCGCGCAGCAGGGGACAAAATACCCGTCCACCTTTGTGAATCCAGACGTGCGATATGACCAGCTACCGATGTCTCCCAAGGGCTTTGAAACGCCCGATAAGTTTCCAGACTTGGGAGCCGCACTCCTAAAACGAGGTTACAAACCGGACGAGGTTACCAAAATTCTGGGTGGAAATTGGGTCAGACTGTTTCGGGAGGTGTGGACAGAGTAAGCGGTGGAGGGTCAACGTCCACCGAAAATAAATCGTTGCGCAAGATAAAATGGGGAAAGAACACCGATGGAATCAAATCGAGGGATATATCAGGATAGCGAAGGAATTTCGTTTGCTAACATCGCGCTGCGTCATCGAGATGGGCGGTCGCTGGCATCTGTTCGGGTTCGGACAGCCGGACATACCCACACAGGTGTCGCTAGTCTTGTCGTTGCAGAGGAAGGGCAAGAGCTTGTTTACGAGGATGGATCCTGGGACTGCCGGGAGTGGCAGTGGTGGAAGGACCATGGTCGTGGAGACGAAAAGTGGCCCCGGCTAGTACCAGCGACCTCTGTTTACGAAGAACAAGGAGACGAAATCTGCGTCACAAGTCAATACACGTGCGACCACATCCAGACTTACCAAGAGTGGTTCTTCCAACCTCAAGACCGTGACGATGTACTCACATACAACTGTCGGCAAACAATCCAGAATTGTGGTTCCATCGATTTAGTCGAGTATGCCCAATTTTTTGCTTGCTATACTGAGACTAACAGAGAGAAAAGTCAATTCTATTGGTCATCAGACAAACAGTTCAAGAATTTTGAGAGCGTCGGCGGAAGACATCTGGATGCTTACATCGTTGCCCCCGAATCAACCTTCGAGCGACTCGGGTTAATCCCACACGCGCTTAGGGGCGGTGGCAAAGTTGCGGATACTTGGTATCAACCGGTGTTAGTCGGTCAACCTAGCCCGAAAGGTTGGCGGCATATCGTTTTCACCGAACCTGATGTGACAGCCGGACTCGCCTCCGGAATGGGTGGCATCGCAATGGACTACATTGCTTATCCGGGAACGGAAGTTTTCAAGCACGGCGAATCCTTTTCGATTCGTATCCGGCACCATATCATCAAAATGCCTGATTCCATTCAGGTAGATCTTGTTGAAGAGCTTTGGGAGGCGTTTGCAAGGGAGGTCATGAGCTAAGACAAGTGCTTATATATAGATCTGTCAGCAGAATCGTGCTATAATATCGCTTACTCTGATACGACACATCTTCCTCTAAGAACCCCATGCTGAAAGTTGATACCAAAACGGAGTAAAACAATGGAAATAAGTCTTGAGGAACAGAAAGAGCAACTTATGCGGGAGGGATACGTCATTGTGCGTGGCATAATCCCGCCCGACGAATTAGAACAACTGCGTGGCAGTGTTGACACCATTATCGACAAAGCACCCCCTTCAAGCCGGGTCACGGTGACCGAATGGGTTGATAAACAGACCGCTAACGCTGTCGAGTTCTATTTCGACGACCGTACCCTTGACTTCAGTCGCAGGCTGATGGATGCCCCCGATGTTGCCCCGTTAGGGATGTGGGTGTTGTGTCACTCGGGAACGGGTTGGCACCGTGACATCCATCCAATTGATATGGCACCACTTGATGGATTGCAAGAGGATATTCAGCTCAACGGTCCTCCTTATCTTCAGTGGAATCTTGCGCTCTATGATGATAGCTACTTACACGTGATTCCCCGCAGCCATCTGCGGCGCAACAACGAAGCGGAAAGCAAAAAAGAACGTCGTATGGGAGTTGTTCCACTGCCGGGCGAGATTACCGTAGACCTCAAAGCCGGCGATGGTGTCATCTACATCAACGCCATCCTGCATAGTGCCACACCAAACGGGGATGAGAAGCGGCGAACACTTCACTTTGGATACCAATCATTTGGTGCCGAAGGATTTACGCATTTTTTCCTACCTGATACAATGGGTGTTGAATTTGTGGAACATTTGTCGCCGTGGGCTGCTGAAAAATGTCATCACTTTGAGGCACTCCACGCGGAGCGACACGACGACGTTGCATTCACACTCCGCGCCATCTTTGAAAAAGATGTACATGCCTTTACAGAAGGATTGCACCGGATTCACCGCAGTGAGCACGCCCGGATGACTACCCTAGTTGTGTTGTCAAAGATTGCTTACTTGATTCGCAAATATAAAGATTCCGACGCAGAAGAATATACCAACGGTCCCCGCATCCAGCGGATGGCAGACCGTTTTACCCCCGACGAATTGGAACAACTCTGGCAGCGATTCGCTGTCCTCGATCGCAAACTGCAATCGGATACGAAGCAGTATGAACCGCTGTTTCAGAGTGGTCCGATGACGTACTTCTTTTTCGATATGCCTCAGGATTTCAGCGTTGACGACTTCATCGCTAGTTGGAATTGATAGCTGTCAGCCAATTGAGGCTTGGTATCTGTTCACAGTAGACATAAATTCAATAAAGGAGCAAATCATGTCTCAACGTCTGGTCTATTTCAACGGGGAATTTATTCCCGAACAGGAAGCACGTATCTCCATCTTCGACTCTGCGCTGCTGTTTGGTGATATGGTTTTTGAGGTGACCCGTACCTTTAACCAGAAACCCTTCCGCCTGCGCGAACACTTAGATCGGCTCTATGGGTCAATACGCTATGCCGAAATTGATTGTGGGCTTACCATCGACGAAATGGAAGACGCTACCTATGAGACCATTGAGAAGAACTTACCCGCTCTCGATGGCTTGGACTTCCAGATTATGCACGATGTGACCCGTGGGGGGTACCCACTTTATGATGGTCTCATCAAAGAAGGTGCCTCCCCCATCGTGTCGATTAACGTCTTCCCACTCATCCGGCACGTCGGTGGGCAAGCTGACAAGTATGAAACCGGATCACACTTTGTTATCACACCGCAGCAATCAGTGCCTTCTCGTTATATCGATCCCAAGGCGAAAAACCGGAGCCGCATCTTCTACAAACTCGCTGAACTTCACGCGAGCCGGCTAGAGGAGGGTGCAATGGCGCTGCTGACCGACGAGCACGGCTTCATCACCGAAGGGACGGGCAACAACTTCTTCATCGCTCGGGAGGGCGAGATCTTTACCTCAAAACCCAACGATATTCTGCGTGGGGTGTCGCGTCACGCCTGTATGGACATTGCTTCCACACTCGGTATCCCTCTC
Organism: Candidatus Poribacteria bacterium; assembly: GCA_021295755.1. Lineage (NCBI taxonomy): Bacteria > Candidatus Poribacteria > Candidatus Poribacteria bacterium. The sequence goes on along the minus strand of JAGWBT010000112.1, from coordinate 17,757 downwards.
CACGAAGCGGACATCGAACCCTACGATGTCCGGGAGGCAGATGAAGCTTGGTGGACGAGTACTACCATCTGTATGGTGCCAGTCACCCGTTTCAACTTCCAGCCAATCGGTGATGGAAAGCCCGGACCCATTTATCTGCGACTGCTCGATGCTTGGTCGAAAGAAGTTGGGGTGAACATTCCCGCCCAAGCACGCGAATACGCAGAACTCGGTAAAACATGGACACCGTAATTCCGTTTTTTGAAATCTCTCTAAGGAGAACGCCATAGTGGTAAGATTAAACAATCCAACGAATACCCCCGGCTCAGTTGAGGGACTGGGACGCCTCTTAAAGCGTCGATTGCAAAACGGCGATGTCCTCGTCGGCGGTATGGTCGCTGAGCATCTCCGGCCATCGCTGGTAAAACTGTATGTACAGGCGGGTTTCGATTTTATGTACATCGAGTACGAGCACGGTTTCTTTGAGATGACTACATTTGCGGACTCGGTCCTATGTGCTCGTGACAACAATCTCCCCGTCATCGCCAAGACACCGCAGCTGGAGCGCGCCGAGGTCGCAAAGTTACTGGAGTGTGGAGTCGTGGGAATTCAGTTACCTCGCACCGAGACGCGGGCAGAGGTCGAAACGCTTCGCAGCTACCTCAAGTTTCCACCCGCCGGCACGCGGGCGGTCGCCCCCGGATATGGCAATAGCAGCTATCTTCAGCCAGCTGACTGGAAGACGTGGATAACCGAGCAAGATGAAGAGACAACGCTGGTTGTTCATATCGAAACGCGACGCGCTTACGAAAATGCCGAAGAAATCATCAGTACACCGGGGGTAGATATGGTTTACGTCGGTCCCGGTGATTTCTCCATTGAGATGGGACACCCCGGCGACTATGATCATCCAGAGGTCACAGGCCCAATGGGAGAAATTCTCGAAATCTGTAAGAAACATGGCGTTTACTTCGGCACGACCGCATCAAACGCAAGCGCAGCGCGGGAATGGGTAGGACGTGGGGCACAGTTTTTTGAGACCGCAGATGAGCTCGCTTTCATCCATGAGGCGGCGTCCAATCTAGTGAATGAGTATAGGCAGTTTACCCAATAAGCCTAACGTAAGTTGCTAGTGATGTAGTGTGCTATCAAATTGCCTTCTATGCCCGTAGGTCAGGCATCTTGACCAACATAAAAAAGCCCCAGCGGGGCGACATGTGCAACTTGCGTTATCTATGGTGAATTAGAAAAATAAGTAGACATTTTTCCAAAAGTCCCCCTGATAACGGTTTCCCCCTTGATAAGGGGGGCTAGGGGGGTTGGGGGATTTAGGGGGTTGCCTGGGCATTGGAAGTGTCTAAGTAATTCTAAAATATACCATAAATGACGTTTCACGTTTTACGCTTCACGTTTGGCGCGGCGATAAATCGCCGAACTATAAAAATAACCCGCAACTTGCGTAAGCCTAAGACACTATCAAAATCCTTTAGTTCATATCAAAAGAAGGTGCAAAATGCAAAGATAAACCGAGTTTTTTCTTGAAAACTCGGTTTCTGTTGCACGATTTCTTTACATGAGCCAATCCTTCTTAAAAGCTATATCTGATAATCAACCCATTACGGAAGGGCATCAACCAATGAAAATCCACCCGGAGCATACTTGGGGACACACCATCCCATTCGGGGAAGAATATTATCAAAACACAGTCAAGTTATTACGAGACATCCGTGGTGATGCGGCGATTATGGCTGAAGTTGCGGTAAAGGCAGCCGATGCCATCCGTGCAGGGAACAAGGTCTACGCCAACATAACGACGGGACACATGCCGACATACGAGTTGGTGAACGACCGTGAGGGGAATCCGGCACAGTTTGAGTTTACCGGAGCGGATACGTGCACACCGGAGCAATTTGCCGCGATGCGAGCAGGTGATGTGCTTCTCACCAACCACGTCAGCGAAGCGGTGCGAGATGCCCGTGATACCGGTGTGTATGTCGTTGTGTTCACGACCTGCTACGTCAACAATCGAGATACGCCTCCGGGTAAGGTTGTGCCGAACCCCCATGATTGGGTGCCAGAAGATGTGGCATCGCGCGTTATCGATTCGCATATTCCGTGGCATCAAGGTTTGGTGCATGCGCCAGCAATCCCGGAAATGGAAATCTGCCCCGGATCTTCAAACGGGACATGCGCGATCCACTGGATGATCACCGCTGAAGTTGCCCATACATTGGCGACGGACCTGCCGCCAACAGGGGCAATCGGTTGTCAATATGTGGACATCCTCTCGGAGCGACTTGCCGATGTTCATGCTCAGGATGTGGAGCACATCAATGAAATTGCCGTAATAATAGCGAATCGAATCATCAACGGTGGACATTACTACGTGCGGAGTCGCAACGAAGGGATTCAGAGTGAGGCAAATGGAGTCGCACAAGGGTTGATGATGTGCAATGCCTTTGAACCGCGCACCACGAGCGAGGGAGGCGATAAGGATGTCTTTCTAATTGCCGCAGTAAGTGCGAACGATCCACAAGACCTTGCTTGGGCAAACGAAGCTCAAGCCAACGGTAACTACCTCGTCGGCATCGGACCTTCCAATAACGATGGGTTACGCGCCCGTTGCGACGTCTACTTCGACGACCGTTGCGACGAGATAGCCGGTGTTATCCCCATCCCCGGTCAGCCTGATAAGGTTTGTCCCGCCACCGGTATTCTCAACAACGTTATCATGTATATGCTGACAGCACAGTTTGTGGATGAGATGTGCCGCCGTGGTGCTGTTCCCTACTTCTTTATGGGAGGCTACCGTTTCGGTGGTGAATATAACAGTGTAATGCGTCCTTTCTGTTTGGAACGAGGTTATTAACCAATGGTGCTAGTTTGCAGCTGTTGATAATGTAATGCGTGAAACGCGAAAACCATTGGTTAATCGGTTCATTTAGCCCCAGCGGGGCGACATGTTTATAGCACACGGATAAACAAATACCCTAAAGCCCCAGCGGGGCGACATGTCTATCCGAAGGGGGAACGTAAGAAAAATGAATGAACTAATGAATCAATGAACTCCCCGATAAATCGGGATTCAAAGCGACTTGAACAATGTGCAAACGATTTGCTCACTAACTAGCACCAAAGGTTATTATAGTAAACACGAGAAATAAGGCTGAAGTCCCCCTGACAAGGGGGATTTAGGGGGTTGGTTGTGCATTGAAAGTGTATCAGTAATTCTAAAATCTACTATAGTGCACAGATATCCAATCGAAAAGCAAGATCCAATATAACGGGGCTAACCAATTCAGACACACCATAGGAGATCAGTTCAAATGCCTTATAAACGGGTTGAAGTGAATGATGACGATGCAAAAGCGCTTGACAAACTTCTTGCCGGAGAGATATTCACCTCAACTGATACTCAGATGAACCTCGAAATCCTTTGTGATGACTTGGGCAGCCGATTTGCAGGGACACCGGCGGAGGCGGAAGCCGCACAATTTCTGCAAGCTACGTTGGAACGATACCAACTCAAAGATGTCCGCAGCGAAGCGTTTGAATACAACGGTTGGACGCGCGGCACGGCTAAATTGACCGTTACCTCCCCTTGGCAGCGAGAACTGTCATGTCTGTCGATGCCGATGTCACCATCAGGAAGGTGCAGCGGAAAAATCATCGATATCGGGATGGGTTCGCCTGAAACCTTTGATGCCTTACAAACTGAACTGAAAGGTAATATTGTACTCGTCAACATTGCAAACCCGGCTTCAGCGGGTCGCTGGGTTCACCGCACCGAAAAATACAACAGATCCATCCTTGCAGGTGCACAAGCGTTTATCTTTATGGCAAATCAAGATGGCTACGGCCCGATTACCGGCGCGCTAGGGTTCAATCGATGGGGACTGATACCCGGAATCATGATCTCTAAGGAAACGGGAACACTCCTCCAAAGAGCCATACGCCGGAACGGTTTTGTCGAGGCTGAAGTTGAAACCACTGACACTCTCGCCAAGAAAACGTCATGGAATATCATTGGAGATGTGAAGGGCAGTGCGTCAGATGAGGCTATGGTACTCATTGGCGTTCACTACGATGGCCATGATATCTCTCAAGGTGCGGAAGATCCAGCTTCGGGACTAGTTGCAGGACTGGAAGTGGCGCGGGTCATGAGCCTACACGCTGACAGACTGAAGCGGCCTGTTCGCTTTGTCCTATTTGGTGTTGAAGAACTTGGACTTATCGGTGCACATGCGTATGTTAACGATCACCCAAGAGATATTGAAAAGACTCGGTTCATGTTCAATTTGGACTCGGCAGGAGGTGGCGGACGGAAAGGACTGATGGTTTATGGGCCAGATACAAGGGCTTATTTCCGTACAATGGGACGGCAAATGAATGAAAACCTCATGGTAGACTTTGATGCCTCTCCGCTACGCGAACCCGACCATCTTTCCTCCGATCACTACCCGTTCATGGCAAAGGGGGTTGCCTGCGGATTTATCAGAGATCCATATAGCTATACTTGGCCCGGATTCTATCACACCGCACATGATACCGTTGATAAGGTTGACCCTCTCAAAGTGAAGGAGGCTGCATTTCTATGCGCTCGTTTGGCTTGGAGAATCGCCAACGACGATAATTGGCCCTTCAAACAGATGAGCGAGGAAGAATTAGCGGAACAGAGCACAACACCGGATGTCAGCGAAGTTCAACGGATCGAAAAGGCAGTCGATCAACTCCAACAACAGAACTAACAGTGGACAATTGAAAGCTTAGAGAAGGCGTGTCTCATGTTCGACAATTTCACGAAAACCCGAATCAAAGCCAACGGTGTCTCTATCAATCTCGTGCATGGCGGAGTTGGACCACCCTTGTTGTTATTGCACGGGTATCCACAGACCCATGTTGAATGGCATAAGATTGCTCCCAAACTTGCCGAGGATTACACCGTCGTTGCTCCGGATCTGCGCGGCTACGGTGACAGCGAAAAGCCTCCCGCTCCAGAGGGTGACTTGAGCGTCTACTGCAAACGCACAACCGCACAAGATCAGGTTGAAGTGATGGAAAAACTCGGTTTTGAATCGTTCCATGTCGTTGGCCACGATCGCGGGGCACGGGTCGGACATCGTATGGCACTTGATCATCCAGAACGGGTAAGAACCTTCACCTCGCTTGACGTTGTACCTTCGCAAGCTGCGTTTAATCACATGGACAGCCAACTTTCCTTCGCTTGGTTCCATTGGCACCTGATGCGTCAACCGTCGCCGCTGCCGGAAACCTTAATCGGTAATAGCGCCAAGGCCTATTTGGACTTCCTCCTTGAGCGATGGACCGGAATTGACGGTTCAATTACAGATGAGGCGTACGCAGAATATCTCCGCTGTTTCAATGACTCTGAAACTATCCGCGCCACCTGCTTGGACTACCGCGGTATCGAGCTTGACCTGAAGCACGACGAAGCCGATCACGGCCGGAAGCTCACCTGCCCCGTGTTGTTGCTCTGGGGCAGCAACATGACGAAGCGTCCAGGTTGGCAAACCGGTGCCAGCTTGGAAATGCTCACTGTCTGGCGGGATCGGGCTGTTGATGTGCGCGGTAAACCTCTTGACTGTGGCCATTTTTTGCCCGAAGAACTGCCGGAAGAGACAACGGTTGAATTGCTAGCGTTCCTCTCCGCCCACTAAAACCCAATCCAAATTTGAAGTGACCACCCTATCTGCCAATCCCACATCTTCCGAAAATTCACCCGCCGCGTTAGTGCGGTTAGATTGCTTGAGCAAAGCCTACCGTGAAGCAGGTCAAAACCGGATCGTATTGAACCAAGTAAGCCAAGAATTTTATGAGGGCGAGTTTATCTGCGTGTTGGGAAAATCTGGTAGCGGAAAGAGCACATTACTCAATCTGATCTCTGGTATTGATGCTCCGAGCAGCGGTCATGTGTTTATTCGGGAAGATGAGCAAGAAGTTGATTTGACTCGCCTGAACGAACACCAGCGAACCCTCTTCCGTCGTCGCCACATCGGAATTATCTTCCAGTTTTTCAACCTCATTCCGACCTTAACGGTATTGGAGAATGTCCTCCTGCCACTTGAACTCATGCGTAGTTCTGAGCCCCAAAGGGATAGGCACACTCGCGCAGCAGCACTGCTTGAGCAAGTCGGGCTTGATGAACGGCTTAATACCTATCCCGATAGACTGAGCGGCGGCGAACAACAGCGCGTTGCGATAGCCCGTGCGCTCGTTCATAATCCCCTGATGCTGCTTGCTGATGAGCCGACCGGTAATTTGGACACAGAAATCGGTGCAACTGTTCTGTCGTTATTGCTAGAAATGATGCGGGGCACCGGCAAAATGCTGTTGATGGCGACGCACGCACAGGAGATCGCAAACCATGCAGATCGGGTGCTGCACATCACCGATGGCGCGCTAGTCAACGATACCGTGTAATAACCTTTGGTGTGTAGGGAACAATGATCGTTATTCCGTACTGAGGATGTCGTTTCCACATCGTTCAAAAGTTCATTATGGTGAATTAGATAAATAAGTACGAAGTTTGCAAAGTCCCCCTGATAACGGTTTCCCCCTTGATAAGGGGGGCTAGGGGGGTTGGGGGATTTAGGGGGTTGCCTGTGAATTGGGAGTGTCTAAGTAATTCTAAAATTTACCATAGTACATGAGTTCACTAGTTCATTTAACGGACCGATTTCACGTTTCACGCTTCACTATGCAATTATCAACCACTCTCGCTTGGCGTCATGCGTGGCGTCGTCCCACCCAAAGCATCTTCTTCATCGTCGGAGTGGGGTTGGGCGTTGCGATGATTGTCGCAATAGACCTCGCCACCGGTGCTGCCAACCGTGCTTTTACAATCAGCACAGAAGCCGTGGTAGGCAAAACCACTCACCAGATTGTTGGAGGCCCCAGCGGGTTGGATGAGAGCATTTATGTCACATTGCGGCAGCAGTTGGGCTATCGCCTCAGCGCACCGATTGTGGAAGGCTATGTTACCGCCGAAGAACTGGATATGCAGCCAATGCGTCTGTTAGGTGTGGATAGCTTTGCTGAATCTTCCTTTCGCAATTATCTAAATGACAATAACACTAACTTTGCGGATGACAATGGATTCACAGCGTTTATTGTTCAACCAAATACCGGCTTGCTCAGCGCGGATATAGCCAAGCAATACAATATCCATGTAGGCGATTTCATCCACATACAGGTAGCGGGGCATCGCCACACTTTGCAGATTGTGTATCTTCTAAAAGCAGATGATAAAAATGAACAGCGCGGACTTGATGGTCTGCTGATCACTGACATCGGCACTGCTCAAGAGTTACTGGGTAAAGTGGGCACTCTCAATCGAATTGATCTGATTATTCCGGAAGGCACACAGGGAGAGGCAACGCTCAAACGTATCGCTGCTATCCTGCCCCCCGGTGCTCGCATCGCACAGCCAACGGACTCCACAGTGAAAGAGATGACGGCTGCGTTTCGATTGAACTTGACAGCCCTCAGCATGCTCGCGTTGTTGGTCGGAATGTTCCTCATTTATAACACAGTTGTCTTCAGTGTGGTGCAGCAGCGATCGGTTCTCGGCAGCCTACGTGCCTTGGGAATGACGCGGGGTCAAATTTTCTCAATAATTCTGTCCGAGGCGGGATTGCTGGGGGTTATAGGCACAATTCTCGGACTTGGCTTGGGGTATCTGCTAGGACGTGGTGCGGTCCAAATAGTTACGACCAATATCAACGATCTCTTTTTTGTTGTCACTGTGCGCCGGATCGACATCCCACCCTTGACATTACTGTTAATCGCTGCCGCACTCCCTGCTTATGAAGCAACCAATGTGCCCCCTGCCTCTGCTATTCAACGCAGCCATATCGAAGAACGGGTGCGTAACGCGTTATACTGGGTGAGCGGAGTTGGCGTGGGGATATTACTGTTGGGCATCACCCTTCTAATTCCTGAATGGCACCTAATCATTACATTTGCTGGGATTTTCGCTATTATCATCGGCATTAGCCTGCTGACGCCTGCTCTAACGTTAGGGCTAATGCATATTTGGGCAGGATTAATCAGATTTTTCGGGAAATCCTTCAGCCCTTTAATTCGACTTGCGATTCGGGACATCACACGCTCGTTGAGCCGCACCTCCGTTGCCATTGCTGCGCTGATGGTTGCAGTTAGCGTAATTGTCGGTGTCAGTCTGATGATTAGCAGTTTTCGTCTGACCGTTGAACAGTGGTTGACAGACCTGTTGCAGGCAGATATCTTCGTCTCGGCACCAAGTCTCATCTCTGATCAAACAACCTTTCCGCTTGCGCATGGTGTGGTAGAAAAGCTAGAGACGTTTCCCGGTGTTGTCCAAATTGCGACGAGCCGGTTGGTAGATGTCAGTGCCGGTGATTTGGGGATGATCCAACTTGCCGCTGTCAGCATGGACATCGCCGGCGATAAGCGTTATTACAAGGCAGCCGTGGGAGCCCCTGCGAAGACTTGGGAGGCACTAAAGGCGGGTGGACTCATTATCAACGAACCGATGTCGAACAGATTCAAACTCGGGGTTGGCGATGAAGTGTCTCTGCTTACAGATCGGGGTGAGCATCGATTTCCAATTGTGGCTGTTGCTTATGATTTTGATGTGCAGTCCGGCGCACTTATCGATGATGCCATTTATCGCACATATTGGAACGATTCCGACCTATCGTCTGCCGCACTCTTTGTGGAATCTGGTGTCGATGTAGACACCAAAATCAACGAATTACGAGCAGCGTTCGCCGGCGAAGCTGAATTGGTGATCCGCTCTAGCCGTGGCCTTCGGGCACACTCGCTCGCTATTTTCGATCGTAGCTTTAGCATAACGGTCGCGCTGCAGATGCTCGCCATGCTTGTGGCTTTCATTGGTATACTCAGTGCGCTGATGAGTCTGCAATTGGAGCGGCGTCGAGAGATCGGAACATTGCGTGCTGTTGGCATGACACGCCGGCAGTTGTGGAAGTTGACATTGGTGCAAACAGGTTTGATGGGAACGACTGCGGGGATCCTTGCTATGCCGACCGGCTTTGCTCTTGCCGTAATTCTCATCTATATCATCAATCTTCGCTCTTTCGGTTGGACGCTGCAGATGTATTTACAACCCGTTTATTTCCTGCAAGCCCTAGTGGTCGCGCTGGTCGCAGCGTTGTTAGCGGGAGTTTACCCTGCATGGCGTGTGGGCAGAATGCAGCCGGCAGATGCGTTGAGGGAGGAGTGATGTATCAATTTACCTATGTACGATTTTAATATTGTCAACGTTCTCCGCCCATCTGACTGGATCACAATCTTTTATCTCGCAGCTACTGGCGTGCTCGCTTGCATCTTTCATAAAAGCTTGCGATGGTGGGGGATTTATGTAGTGAGTCATGCGGGGGCTATATGTGGTTTGCTTTTGTTGGCTGTCATTTCCAAAGATTTTTTGCCGTTGCCGCTGCAAGTATTACGCGATTGGTATCCGATTGCAACGATTCCAATTTTTTACTTGGAGATACCACCATTGACACAGATGGCAGTGCAAAGATATTTCGATGATAGAATCATCGAATACGAACAGCGGCTATTCAATGGGCAACCGAGCATTTATTTCAGTGAGCATTTTCCGTCTAGGGGGCTTTCAGAGCTTTTACATCTATGCTATTTCAGCTATTATCCCATTGTTTTCGGGCTTGTTGGGGTGCTTTACTTCCAAGGCAGGTATGAAGTGTTTCACAAAGTCGTCTTTGGGGAGGTACTGACCTTTAATTTATGTCTTATCTGGTATATTTTCATGCCGGTCATGGGGCCCCGCTACAAGTTTGAGAGAATTAGCGGGCGACTCGCAGACGGTTTGCTTTTCAAGCTAATACACATGATCCTTTCCGGTGCATCATCTAAAGGCACGGCGTTCCCAAGTTCTCACTGCGCGATTGGTGTGATTGTAGTTCTCTACGCTGCCCATTATCATCCGATTGTTTTTACAATCCTGTGCCCATTTGGCGTGGGGTTGATTGTTGGAACAGTCTACGGACGGTTTCATTATGCACTTGACGCCATTCTCGGAACGGTCCTGGGAGTAGTTGTTTTTGGGGTTGCGCCGTACCTCTATCGTTTGTTGCTATGACGGAAGCTGCCAGTTATTGAAAATCCATTGGTTTCCCCGTCCATCAAGTGCGCTACTTTCGCTCCAGCGGAGCGATATGTCTATAGAAGGGCGATGCGTCCAATTTTCGCGCTCCAGCGGAGTGCTATGTGTATGGAAAGCAGTCTAACTAAAGCCCCAGCGGGGCGACATGTGTGTCGTAAATTTGGTTATTTCTGATATATGTCGGGCATGGAAATTCGCCCTACAGGTTACCTAACAACTTAGGTTAATATCACAAAAAGGACTTGCTTTCCAAACTAAGTTGGTGTATGCTAAAAAAAATCATAACTCAGGTTTATAAATCATTTTAATTTTTACAGAGGGAGAACAAGCATGAGACTTATACAATTTTATCAACCAGGCCAAGGCAAACGTGTCGGCGTTGTAACACGGAGCGATGTTGTTACCGATATCGCCAGCGACGGAGATCGTGGGTTACTCAGTCGATCTGTTGAACCTGACGATATTGTGATTGATGTCACGAGCGATGAGTCGCCGGGTGTATTAGAATTAATCGAACTCTCCTACAAAGAGGGGGTAAGCATGGGGATTTTGCTTGCCGATATCCAAGAGCGTGTGTCGAGTGCATCAAGTCATGGACCGTTACCGGGCCAAGTCGATGAAGACAAACTCAAATTTGCTACGCTCGATGTACC
>JAGWBT010000112.1:0-6912 GCA_021295755.1 Candidatus Poribacteria bacterium | reverse complement strand
CGCAGCGCGGATATGCGGGATGACGACAGCGAGCAAGATATCTACAGTCGTGTCTACAACGCAGATCGCCCCGAGATTTTCTTCAAAGCGACGCCAGCCCGGTGCGTTGGACCCAACGGCTTCGTCGGTATTCGGAGCGACTCCATACTCACGGCCACCGAGCCGGAGTTAGCCTATGTTCTCGGCGAGGATGGAGAAATTGTTGGCTACACGCTCTGCAACGATGTGTCCGCATGGGACATCGAGCGGGACAATCCCCTCTACCTGCCGCAGTCGAAAGTATTTTACGGTTGTTGTGCCCTCGGTCCAATGTTCGTCACCGCCTCCGAAATTGATGATCCCTATAACCTAAACATCAAATGCACAGTTATACGAAACGATAAACCAATCTATGAAGGCGGCGTAAACACCTCCCAAATTAATTGGAAGTTTGAGGAACTCACCGAATTCCTTTGCCGAGATAACCCCGTCCCGGTTGGCACAGTTGTCTCTACCGGCACCGGTATCATCGTGCCGAACGACCTGCCGCTAGCCCCCGGTGATATCGTAGAGATCGAGGCGGACGGGCTGGGCAAACTCTCCAACCCTGTCAAACAACTTTAGAAACTTATAGAGATAGGACTCACGCAGCCGGGTCATAAGTCCCCCGGATCTTCCAAAGTCCCCCTGACAAAGGTTTCCTCCTGACAAAGGTTTCCCCCCTGACAAAGGTTTCCCCCCTGACAAGGGGGGCTAGGGGGGTTAGGGATTGGGGATTTAGGAGGTTAAAAATAAATAGACACCTTCGTCCCCCGGTAGGTGCGGTTTCTAACCGCACCGGTTTGGAGTGTCTCATTAATTCCAAGATCCACTATAGAAACCAATGGTGCTAGTTTGCAGCTGTTGATAACCTGAAACGTGATACCCCGATAAATCGTCCGTGCCGAAATCAGGCAGACAGACTGTAAAATCCCGTTCTCCCGATAAGCGAGAACAAGTCGGAACATGAACAGCATTAGTTCATCACTTCATTTAGCCCCAGCGGGGCGACATGTTTATAGCCGGACGATAGGACCCTTCTTCCAAGCCCCAACGGGGCGACATGTCTATAGGACTTAGCTTTTTGCTCCAGCGGAGCAATATGTCTATAGAATACCAGCACCCATTATGCTCGCGCTCCAGAGGAGCGCAATGTGTATAGAGTTCATCAGATTAATTAATCAATTAACTAATGAGCCAATGCGCTGACAAAAAGCATCAGAGGTGCGATATGTGTATAGAAAATAAGTATCCAAGTGACCTAAAGCCCCAGCGGGACGATATGCGTATAGCACAAGCACGTAATACCAACCCCAAGCCCCAGTTGCTTTGAATCCCGCCTGTCCCCCTGATCTCGATTTATCGGGGGTAGGATTTATGTCGTTTCATATCAAATCCCCCTGATAAGCGGGATTGAGGGGGGTGTGGGAGGGGCACCCCTGCCTCGATACGCCCGATGAATCGGGCAACTACAACAGAGATTCCATAAACGGTTCGTAGGGAACAACGATCGTTGTTCCCTACTTTACCAAGCACGCTTCTTTTTCACTAAATTGCTCTATACATTACGCTCCGCTGGAGCGCGGGGTCTTGAATGAAATCATCCTGTGAATCCTTAAATCCCGAAAATCCTGATTCAGATTGCTTGGAATCACAATCTCCACATCGGCTCAAAAATCCGTGCAATCCCTTAATCCGCGATTCAGACAAACGACACATATCACCCCGCTGGGGCTAAATGCACCCGGCCGCTTATCACGTTCCGTTCTCCATCCTGAAAATCCTTAAATCCCGAAAATCTTGATTCAGACAACAACAACCCACAATTTCACAAATAGGTTGCAATATCGTAACGTATGTGATATAATTTCAGATGGGAAAGCCGCGTGGTCTCTTAACGCCACCTATACGCATCGGTCAAATTAGCCAACACTACTAAAATCAACCTGGAGGCATATTATGGCAGAAGCACCCCATCCGAACCAACTCACACCCCAACAAGAAACAGCGATTGACCTGATTCTCACTGGAAAAAACGATAGAGAAGTTGCTCAAACCATCGGGAAATCGCGATCCACCGTCAACATCTGGCGCAACCACGATCCACGCTTTATCGCAACACTGAATGACCGCAGACAACAAGTGTGGGGCGGACAACTCAACCGTTTGAACAACCTTGTAGCTGAAGCTGTTGATGTGCTTCAAGACGGGTTACACGACTCAGATATCAAAGTACGAATCATCTCAGCCGTACACATTCTCAAAGCCACCGGCGTCTACGGTGCAACCGTGCCAGGTTCACAGATAACAGATCCCGCAGAGGTGGCAGCGGACCACGAGGTCAAAAACGACCAGAGAAAAATGAGGCTTGACCTATACAAAGACAAGGCGACCCGCTCAGCTCAACTTGAAACGAAGTACCAGTCAAGCGCAAAGCAACAGAGCCACGCTTATGCAGAGGAACGAGAGCATAGGGTATCTAGTGAAATATCAGACACTAAAAGATACTTCAAAGTCGAAAAAGATACAAAAAATAGAGCGTCTTTGGAAAGCACCATATCGGCATACAGTAAAATCCCGCAAGAGACACTCAACAAAATTGACAACGACGGGCTCCATAATCTTATCGCCGATTTCATTGGCTTTCGTGACGATTACCTTAAGGTTGTAGAGGCAGATCTAACCAACGCCTACGTCAACTCAGACCTACCACCCTGGGAGGACTACACCGAAGAGACAGATCGCCAAATCGAAGCAGAGCTACAGCGAACGAAAGAAAAGACAGGCACAGTGCTCCAGATTTTCCTCAATGAGTGGGAAAAACGGGGAGGCAATGCAGCCCAACTATTGAAGGAAGTGGAGGAGCAACAGATCGCGTGGAAAAAAGAAATCCGCGATAGAAAGCAACAGTCGCAAGAACGAGACCTGCCAAGCGATCAGAAAGTTCCCAACTTGCTGGAGCCGCTAAACAACGGAGGTACACTGCCGGCGGAACTAGAGAACATACTCGCATTGATCAACCGCAAACCACCGCTTGAAGGCAACCACAACGGTGCCCCTGGCAAAATCTAACAAAATCTAACACTTTTAGGATTTACGCAGCCAACTGTAGGTGCTTGCATCCCGATTTATCGGGGCAGGTCACCTTATACCAATTCTGGTAAAGGATAACGCATTGTTGAAGTGTGAAGATTATAGCATTTACCAAATTGGAAACATCAAAATGCTAACGCGTCTGAATGTCTTTTGTACCACGATCTGTTAGATTGTGATCCGAGTCCCGACTCGTCCCGATGTATCGGGATTCTATCGGGGGGAGCGGATACCCATTGTTTCCCGTCCGAATCGTGTGACAAAATTATTCAGAAACGGTATTACCCTGTGCTCTGTAGGCGGGGCATCTTGCCCCGCACCAACTGTGGTAAAATACGTAAGTTCTATAGGAGACTAACCGATGTCAGCACCCAACGTCGATGTGTTTATCGGCATCCCCAAAGAAGAAATTGACACCCCAGCACTGCTGATCGATGTAGATATCATGGAAGCCAATATCCAGAAGATGGCAGACTATTTCAAAACGGTCAATGCAGATCTGCGTCCACATGTCAAAACCCATAAGACTCCGATTATCGCCCATAAACAGATGGAGGCGGGAGCGATCGGCATGACCTGTGCCAAACTCGGTGAAGCAGAAGCGATGATCCATGCGGGTATCCGCGACGTACTGATTGCCAATCAGATTGTCGGAAAGCAGAAGATCGCACGTCTGATTAACCTCGCCAAACACTCTGAGATTATGGTTGCGGTTGATGACCCGGATAACGTCGATCAGCTCTCCGCGGCTGCGGAAGCGAAAGGCACCACCCTGCGCGTCCTCATTGAAGTCAACTCCGGCATGAATCGCTGTGGGACGGAACCGGGACAACCCACGCTGGATCTGGCGCGTCACATCCTGAAATCAAAGGGGCTCAAGTTTGAAGGGATAATGGGTTATGAGGGGCACACCGTCATCACGCCGACTTTCGCCGAACGCAAAAGTTTAACAGGCGAATCTGTTGAGATGCTGATTGGGACCAAACACTTTCTCGAACAGAACGGTGTCCCCGTCAAGATTGTGAGCGGCGGTGGCACGGGCACCTATGCAATCACCGGTGCTTACCCGGATATGACAGAAATTCAGGCGGGGTCTTATGTCTTTATCGACTCAAGTTATCGGACGGTCGAAGGTATCGGTGAGGAGTTTGGATGCGCCCTGACCATGTTGACGACGGTTGTAAGTCGTCCGCAGCCGACGCGTGTCATCGTAGACGCAGGGGCAAAGGTGTTGACAAGTGATTCTGGCACACCACAACCGGTGGGGATTGAAGGCTTAGAGATGCGAGGATTATCGGAGGAGCACGGGAATCTGTCAGCGGACCCAAGCGTTGGGCTCAAGCCCGGCGATAAGATTGAACTTTTACCAACCCACTGCTGCACAACGGTGAATCTCCATGACCGGTACTATGCGGTTCGCAACGGGATTGTCGAGGATGTTTGGGAGATCGCTGCAAGAGGGAAATCACAGTAGCCCAATAAGGTAGTAGGCATACGCCGTATGCCGTAACCCTTGTTCACTCTGGTGGGGACTAATCCGGCTTGAATATATCCGACGTTATCCCAAGCACACGGCGACGCGGCAATAGCCGAGATAAGTTTGCCAGTAAATAGTTGACACTCCTGCCCGGAATCACATAGTTACGTCCCTTCAAAAAGGCTTTCAAGCCTTCCTCCACCACTGTTTCAGGAGTTTCTGCTCTGGTCATCCTTGCCACGTCGGCGTTGGCCACCTCCGCAAAGTTGGTGGCGGTATTACCCGGACACAGCGCAAGCACTGTCAAGCCACGTTTATGATACTCGCCCCAGAGTGATTCTGAAAAACCGAGGACAAATGCTTTCGTGGCACTGTAAACGGCAAGGTAAGGGATGGGCTGAAACGCTGCCGTTGATGCAACGTTGATAACCCCACCGTCCCCCTTCTCCAACATCGCAGGCAGAAAAAGATGTGTTAAACCCACCAATGCTTTGATATTGAGGTTCAGCATATCTTGGTAGCTCTGATAATCGTACTCTAGGAAGGGGCCACACTTTCCGAAACCGGCGTTATTTATCAGCACATCGACCGAGAGCGATGCAGATTGAACCTCGTCCCACAAGCGTTGAGGTGTATCCGGGTGGCTGAGATCCCCAAGACACACGTGCACTTGGATTTCGTGTCTTTCCGATAGCTCCTTGGCTATTTGTTGGAGTTTATCTTCCGAACGTGCCGTCAAGATTAAATCAGCACCATGATTTGCAAGGTTACGTGCAAACGCTTCGCCTATGCCGGACGAGGCACCGGTCACCAAGACCGTTGCGCCTTTGAAAGATTTCATCCTTATTTCCTTGAACTATGGTGAATGAGACGAATAAGTGGACATTTGCCAACAACTTCGACCTTCGTGAAGTTGCCAAAGTCCCCCTGATAAGGGGGATTTAGGGGGTTGGCTGTGCATTGGCAGTGTATAAGTAATTCTAAAATCTACCATAATTATCTTTATTGGGCGAGTGCAATCGCACGAAGCATCGGGCTGCTCAAGACTTCCGGGTTTACCACCGACTCAGGCATCTGTCCTGTTAGGACCCTTGCGACCTCTGCCGCTGCTGTTACCTCAAGGTCATAGGTAGACTCCTCAGAGACAAACGCTGCATGCGGTGTCAGAACTGCGTTGTCCAACCCAAGCAGTGGCTCATCGGGCTGAGGCGGTTCCTCTGCCAAAACATCTAGCCCTGCCCCCGCGATTTCGCCGGTCGTAAGCGCATCATAGAGGGCACCTGTGTCGATAACCCCGCCTCGTGAGGTATTGAGGACATAAGCTGTTGGCTTCATCCGACGGAACGCAGCCTCATCGAATACCCCTTCAGTTTCAGAGTTCAATGGGGCATGGATAGTGATAAAATCAGACTCCGCCAGAAGTTCAGGGAAATCGACCAATGTCACCTCATGTTCCGCTGCAATCTGTTGGGTGGCTCGCGGTGAGTAAATCAAGACCTCCAGCCCGAATGCCTTCGCTTTCGGCACAATTGCCTTCCCGATTTTGCCAAAGCCAACAATACCTAACTTTTGTCCACGAATCCGACGCATTGGCGGTCCCACGTCTCGCGTCCAATTTCCGCTCTTAATCGTTCGATCGAGTAGGCTAATTTTCCGAGCACATGACAGCAGTAATGCCATTGCGTGATCAGAGACCTCATCAATGCAGTAGGCAGGCACATTTGTTACAACCATTCCGAGAGCGGTAGCCGTCTCCACGTCAATGTTATCCAGTCCGATACCACACCGGCCAATAACTTTGCACTGTTGGGCAGCCTCGACGACCGCTGTGGTTACATGGAGCCAACAGGTCAGGATGCCGTCAACTTGAGGTGCCAATTCGATAAATTCTTCTTCTGTCCCACTTTCCGCAACAATTAGTTCTGCCCCTATCTCTTCTAAGACCTGTCGCTCCGGTTCGACGGAGGGCCAGGCATAGTCTGTCATCATCACTTTATATTTATAAGACATAATTGCAAATCCTTTCTTACATATAATCTATTTTTGTGGGAAATAAACCCTTTGCTAGGCTAGATTATACTATAACACAAGTACGACAGGAAAACAATTGTGAGGACACACAATTAGGGCTATTTAGTTTTCCGTTTTTTGACCGATTTCGGAATGACCCAAATCCGTAGGCGGGGCAGCTGGTTCCCCCGCAGTTTGTAGTAGCGCAATTCATTGCGCGTTCTTATGCCAACTGCTAATAGCATCGTTTATCCGTGTAATCCGTTAATCCGCGTTAATCCGTGATTCAGACAATAATATAGGAGAATTAAATG
>JAGWBT010000111.1:2761-24043 GCA_021295755.1 Candidatus Poribacteria bacterium | reverse complement strand
CAACGCAAAAACTTGCTAAAGCAATCTGTATCCCAAACATAAACCTTTGGGACTTAGACCTAAAGGATTTTTTGTTAAAGAAACCCAAATCCGAGTACCGCGGATACACGGTTTGCCGAAACAGACGTTTGGATCCACTGAAATGCGTTTCAAAAGGGCAGCCATGATTACAGTGCCTTTTTTGGAAGGTTGAAAATCTAATTGAACTACAAAAGTATCATAGCATGTTGCGGAGCCACCGTCAAGGCGATTTTTGTTGCAGAAACATTCTAAAGAATTTTTACTTTCAATCTATCCGCTTTTATGCTATACTGCCAATCGCTTCTTGAAAGCACAGAATCGCCTCGCGCATCACAGACATACCGGTCCACTTAGAGGGTTCTGTAGAATATCAGAAACAATTGTTCTGGAACAGGCTTGTGAGATGGCGACCGGTTGTCTTGCATTCCAATTTGTCAGCTGTTAACGGAACAGTAGAATAGGAGAATGAAAGATGAGAGGTAATAAGGGAAAAGGTGCTAAATCACTAGACAGCGCGAATAAGGGTGTTGTCAAAAAGACAGCGACCAAAAAAGGACGTAAAGAGAAAAAACTCGCTAAACAAGAAAAACGAGCGAAAAAAACGTATTAGACAAATCGGGCGATAGCTCACAAACGAACAGACCCATACCTCGCAACAAGATAAGATTGAAACTCGTATCACGGTCTGCTGTTTGTGCTATCGCTCTTTTTTTTAGGGAGTTACTGCATCGTGGACTTTACACGGAACCAGAGGAAAGCACATGATCTCAATCGCCACATCAGCGTGACCGCTGGCGCCGGATCTGGGAAAACGGCTGTATTGGTTCATCGATACCTCAAGATTTTGCTTGAAAAAGATCTGCCTCCCAATCAGGTTGTCGCAATTACGTTTACAGAGAAAGCTGCAGCGGAACTGAAACAGCGCGTCGTTAACGAGGTCAATGCAAGGTTACAGGCGGAGCCTCACAACACTCGATTAGAAGAAATCAAGACGGGAATGCTCTCTGCACAGATCTCAACAATTCACGCGTTTTGTTCACGGATTCTGCGAGAGTATCCGGTTGAAGCGGGTGTTGACGCAGGCTTTAGGGTGCTTCAAGGGATACAGCAGCGGTTGATTCTCCGTGAAACCATTGATTCCACCGTCAGAGAGATTGCTAACCGTCCCGATGAGGACGAAACCCGAAAGAAATTGGTAGAATTGCTGCGAATCTTTGGTAAAACCCGGCTTGAGCGATACTTAATTGAACTAGTTAATCAGCGCGAGGTGGTGGAGCGGCTGAAGTGTGACTTATATTGCTTCACGGATTCAGAGGTGTTGGCAGCTTGGCATAACTTCGTACAATCACAACTGGTGGAGAGTTTAACAGATCTGTTCCCTCTTGGAGATTGGTTACGTTGTCTGAACAGAGTCTTAGAGATTGCTAGAGGACGGGCTGCTGCGACAGTTCGAGAATTAGTAGCGGACATTCAGCCGAATATGGAACCACAAGAGGCAGTTTCACGTCTGAGAAAAATAGCCCCCTTCATCATAACCCAAAGCGGAACAATTAGCATACGATACTTTCTTGGCTCCGGTGTCGAGACAGATACAATCGAAGCAGAGATTGATTTTCTTGTCCCCGCGGCAAAACATTTCCGATCTTTCCCGGCTTTTACCAATGACGACGAACTACTTGACGATAAATTACTCATTAGCGTAACTCGCCTGCTGCTAGATGTCTATGACGAAGTCCAACACGCCTACGCAGAACGCAAACGCCAAGCGGGACAACTCGATTTCGATGATCTTCAAATCAAGGTCAGGGACCTATTACAACGGGAGGAGACAATCCGTGAACAACTCGCCAAAAGATACCCCTATATCATGGTTGATGAGTACCAAGATACGGACCAGCTACAATACGAGATTCTTAAACCGCTGATCTCAAATTTCAAATCAGGCAATCTGTTCATCGTTGGCGATCAGAATCAGAGCATCTATAGGTTTCGTGGGGCAGACGTGCGGGTATATGATAAAACACAACAGGACCTAATCGAACATCAGTCCGCATTGACCGAAGACTTTACTTGGGAAGGAGAGATACTTGAGGCAGGCGACTTAGAGAAGCGCGGTGACCTCCGTCTTCCCGAAAATTTCCGACTGTTACGAAACTTGGTGGGCTTTGTCAATCTGACCTTTGAGGAGATCATGGGAGGACGGAATGAGTTTGAAGTCAAGTATGAGCCGCTGGTCCAAGGCAGAACCACCAACTCGCTCGGTGATGTAGAGCTGCTTATCGGTTCAAGGGAAGAGGCTGAGGGTGAATCAGACGCTCCCACTAATGAAAACGAACTGATTGTGGCACGCATCCGTCGCTTGATTGGGACAGCCGAAACGGTCTGGACGGACGAAGGTGACGGTGAAAAACCCAGGCCAATCCGATACAGTGACATTGCCATCCTCATTCGCAGCCGGACGCGTCTGCCGGAGATTGAATCTGCTTTGCTTGAAGCGGAAATTCCGTACAAAATCACAGGAGGTATTGGCTTTTATCAGCGTCAAGAAATTTACGACATCGGTAACTATCTACAATTCCTTAACGATTCCAAAAACGATGTGGCGCTCGCAGGAATCCTCCGTGCACCTTTCTTTGGTGTGTCAGATGTAGAATTGTATGAGATAGCCCAGCAATCTTCCGAAAGGTCATTCTGGGAGAAAGTCCAAGATTACGTCGCCCAAACAGATCGATCTTCAACCTTTCCAATAAGTGACGCAGTCGAGATGCTACGAAGTCATCTTGAAATCTGTCACCGTATCCCACCGAGCGAACTTATCCGAAAAATCGTCAATGATACTGGGATGGTAGGAGTACTTTCTGTTGGGCAGAGCGGGGAGCAGCGGTGGGCAAATTACGAAAAATTCTTAGGAATTGCAAGGGAGCTTGAAGGATCGGGGGTCAACGATCTCCACGATTTCTTGGAACGATTGAACCTACTGATTGAGGAGGAAGAACGCGAGGGACAAGCGACAACACAATTGACAGCGGACGCTGTCGAGATAATGACTATCCATGCGGCGAAAGGGCTTGAGTTTCCGGTCGTCATTCTTCCTAATCTGGATCGAAGGGTTACAAGGTATGACCAAGAACCGTTCATTGACGATCGACTGGGAATCGGTCTTAGCCCCGCGAATCCGGACAATAACTACACAGAAAGCGATCCGGGGGCAACACGTTTGATGAGAGAACGTGTAACTAACAAAAGAGTGGCAGAGGAGCAGCGTCTTTTTTACGTGGCAACAACCCGCGCTCGCGATCGGCTAATCCTATCGGGAACACTCACTGAAAAAAAAGAAGCGAGAGAGTGGTTGGGATGGCTTTTCGATGCCCTAGAAATTTCAGGGCTGCCATCGGAGGAAGAACTTCTATATCCAACAACGATTTCAGTTCTGTCGGGCGAGGAAGAAACGACAATCCCTTTCGATCTACCTATCCGAATCATCAAATCCCCCAATGAACTCGACTTTGCTGAAGGGAAAACCGCCACCCCACCACCATTAGCCGAGTTTCCAACCTACCATATCAAACCGTTGACCCCTTCCTCCGCCAGCAAAATCGTCTCGGTGGCGGAACTTACAACGTATACCCACTGTCCAACGCGGTTCTATCTACAGCACCGGATTCAGGTGCCGCCATCGGAACTCCAGTCCGAGGAGACAGCTGAGACAATTCGTGAAGCTAGCAATCGCTTTCTGGATTCAAGAGTTAGGGAGATAGCGTTAAACGCAGGCGAGGTTTATCGTGAACGACACATTCACGCCGAGATTGGTTCTCATATAGTCGAAGGAATTGCAGATCGGTTTTTCAAGGATTCGAGGGGACTGTGGCAGGTTATCAATTACGAAAGAGATAGCATCAATTGGGAAGCAATTGGCACCCCAGCGGATTACTACCGGTCACAAATCGAACTGTATGCCTTGCTTGTCCACCGGCTCTATCCTGAACAGCAAGTCATACCGGTAACAGTCTACGTCACAGATCTCGCCACAACATATTCGGTGGAGATGATGAGAGAAGAATTAATGGATATTGAGAGCACGTGGCTGGAACGGATTGAGGCTATACAGGAGGCTGTAAATGCCGATGCAATCGGGGTGGGAAGGTTTGAAAAGCATAGGGACCATTGTCCATCGTGCCCCTATTTTGTTGACGGGGAGTGTATGGTTGCAGATTAGTAGCAGTCAACTGCTTGCGTCCTTACCTGTCCTCCCCGCGCCGTGCTTGCTGAATTCTTTACTTACTGCACTACATCTCCTTCAATCGGTTCAACTTTCACCTTCACATTCGTGAGATGCTCAACAACCCGTTCAAGCTCGTCAGGCTCACCTCTAATCTCCAAGATAACCCACCCACGGTCAGCCGTGACGTCGGCGCGTCGAATGCTCGTGATCACATTATACTGTTGACCGATATTGTGAATGATGGGCTCAGTGATTAGATCCGGCGGGAAGGTCAAACGAAGTCTTAAAGATGCCATATCTGCCGCTCCTTTCTAAATTAACGAATCCTATTACGCATCACGCTTCGCGTGTATCGGCACCTCTACAAAATCCGTATCATCCTCATTCCAAGCGAAAGCTTTTGTGGTTTTAACCTCCCGGTCGTAGACGGAGATCACAACATAAGCTGCGCCGGGATACACAGGTTCGTCCCAAGCCGTTGCATCCGCTTTATCTTTTTCCGAAAAGTAGGCATCATGATTTGGGTGTGAATGATAGAATGCCTTGATCGGTCGATCTTTGGTTTCAGCTTCTTTATGCACGCGGATTAAGTCGTTCGGGTCTATTAGATATGCGGTGCGTGCATCGCGGGGATACGTATCCGGATCTTCGGCATGTCGTTCATTTTATTCCCGGGTCCCGTCGCTCAAAATGATGCCACAGCACTCATCGGGAAATTCGACCTTTGCGTGCGCGTAGATTTGATCTAGCGTCTCGTTTTGTAATTCTAATACTTCAGTCTCTTCCATCATCTGACGAACCGCCTGCGATTGCCGGGATGACTGAGATTTCGTCGCCATCCTTAACTGCCGTTGCATTGCCATCTAAAAATCGAATATCTTCGTCGTTGAGATAAATATTAACAAAACGGCGAATATTACCGGATTCATCACAGATGCGTTCTTTAATTCCCGGATAGTTTGCCTCAAGGTTTTCGATAAGGCTCTCAATAGTGTTTCCCTCTGCTTCAACCTCCGGCTGATTTTGCGTGAGTCTTCTGAGAGGGGTCGGAATACGTACGGTAACAGCCATTGCAAAACTCCCTTCTTTGTAAGTTTAAGTAAAACGAGACCAAACATATTCGGTCTTAATTCTGACAGATTCTATATTTACGAAGTAAAACTGATATGCTTTGTGTTTCAGGTTTTATATCGCGTAGTGAATTCCGCATTCTTTCTTATTATCTTCATTGGCTGACGGTGCGTTTTGCCACCGCCACCGTCCTGCTCTTTTTGGTTCGCCGGGCAGGATTGGCGTTGTGCAGATGACGCATCCAAGCGATTCATAGTATTGCCCGTACCTCTGTGGCTCCATCAGTGGATTCACGGGGATATCGTGTTTGTGAATGTACTCCCAAATCTGCGCTTCGGGCCAATCTGCCAAGGGATTAACTTTCAGTATAGGACGCCCGTTGTGCTCGATGATTTCCGCTTTGGGGGTGCTTTTCCGATTACTAGATTGATCACGTCGAAGCCCGGAAAACCAGATATCTAATGTGTCCAACAATCGCTGCATCGGCTGCACTTTCCTGATATTACAGCAATATTCCTGTTTCTGTTTGCTGTCGAAGAACAGGAACTCCCCATGATTTGTAACCATTCGATTCACTGCTTCCAGTTCTGGGGCGATCCTTTCAATGCGAATATTGTAATGCGCTTCGACGCGCTCAAAGAATTCATAGGTTTCGGGGAACAGACGCAGCGTGTCAATTGTACAGGCTCTAAATGGCAGCTTATTTTGGTAAGCCATGTGGAGTAGAATCATCCCGGACAATTGCCCACTAGTAACAATCGCGGCTCGTTCCTTAAAATGTTTAACGAGGTTGAATAAGATTTCCTGTGGTTCTTCGAGTAAGCGGATCTCGTAGCAAAGCTCTTCATTTATCAGATCTTGATTTGTTAACTCATTCAAGGGATACCCAATCCTTCCTGTAGACATGGAACATAATAAATGCGGAATGAGCGAATTGGTGAGTCAAGCAACTTTTGAACTTTCAAACTCATTTCCTTATTTCATTCAAAACCGGCTTCCGCACCGATTTCTGATTCAAAATACTGGGTGAGGCTAAAATAACGGTCTCCCGTATCCGGCAAAATTGTGACAACAGTTTTATCCTTGCCAAGTCCTCGTGCGACTTCTAATGCGGCATGGACGTTTGCTCCTGACGACATCCCAACGAGCAAACCCTCGGCTTGTGAAATCCGCCGCATCATCCGATAAGCCTCCCCGTCAGACACAGTAATCACCTGATCGATGACATTTACGTTCAACACCTCTGGAATTCTGCCTGCTCCAATGCCATCAATACGGGTTGGGCCCGGCTGACCGCCGGATAAAACTGGCGAGATGCTCGGCTCCACTGCAACCACCTGGGTCTTGGATTGATGGGTTTTGAGGACTTCTCCGACACCTGTTAGGGTTCCGCCCGTACCGACGCCAACGACAAAAAAGTCGATCTCGCGGTCAATGTCGTCCATAATCTCGCGTGCCGTTGTTTGTCGATGAATTTCAGGATTCACCGGATTTTCAAACTGATTGGGCATAAAGTTGTGTGGATTCCGTGAGATGATCTCCTCGGCTTCCCAGATTGCCCCACCCATCCCAGCGTCTTCAGGCGTTAGTATAATTTCTGCCCCAAAAGAGGCAAGCAGTGTATATTTTTCCCGGCTGACGTTCTCCGGCATGGTCAAAGTAACGCGGTATCCTTTTGCAATGGCAACGATCGAAAGCCCGATTCCCGTATTGCCGGCAGTCGGTTCAACAATAGTGCATCCCGGCTTGAGCAATCCTCGTTCTTCGGCGTCGGCTATCATGGCATAGCCAATTCGATCTTTGATGCTGCCGCCGGGGTTATACGATTCCAGTTTCGCTAAGATTGTTGCGTCGTCTGGACCGGGTAGGTAGTTTAGATGAACCAGTGGGGTATTGCCGATGAGGCCAATGAGGTTTTCAGCGATCTTCATGTTTCTCTTCGCTCACAGTTGAAAAAAGAACAGGGCGGAAAATTTGCCTCCATAACTTAGGGATTGATAGTATTAGCCAATTTTAGACAACCTTATAACTGTAGCACACTTTATCTTGGTGCGTCAAGTTTATTTCATCTCCTCCAATCTCAGAGATCCTTTTCGGCTGTTTTTCCTTCTTCTTTCGATTTTGCAGCGTAGGAGTCGCGGATCCAGCGCTCAAGCATAATATCTGGATTGTCCACCACCGCTTCAGTAAAGGTGAACACAGACTGCCCAGTATTTTGTTTGATAAGGTTCAGACCGTGTTGGTAACTCTGCAACAGCTCTTCACAGATCTCCTTTGGCGCTCGGCCCTGGTCAATCGCCCTTTGGCATAAGAGTTCTGTCGCTTCGTCATCAAACTGGATTTGCATCTGATGTTCGATTTGGAAACCCTCTTCGTACCGGCGAACTCGCTCACGCATTACAATTTGGCGGTTGTAGTCGGCGTCTTCCAGAATCCGTTGCAGCTCACCTACCGGATCCTCAACGACCATTTCCGTTACAACGAACTCTCGGATACTAGAGGACGGCAGCTCAAACTTATATTCGCGTAGCGTTTTTTCACAGACCGTCATTAACGCACGCGCTCCCGTTTCTTGGGCGTACGCTTGCTCAGCAATCTGATGGAGTCCTGCATCCGAAAACAGCACTTCAATCCCATACGACCCGAACGCCCTTTCATACTGACGGACGATTGACCCCTCGGAATGTTTCAGAATATGGTAGAGATCATCAGCGGAAAGGTTTTGGCATATAACATGAACAGGAAGGCGGCCGATTAATTCGGGCTCAAATCCGAACTCTATGAAATCTTGCGGTGTAACAAACTGAAAGGGATCCTCCAACTCTGTTTGGCTTTTCACCGTTGCATTAAAGCCAATATTGCTCTGATTCATCCGTTTGTTGATAATCTCCCTCAAACCGTTAAATGCCCCACTAATAATGAACAAGATGTGACGCGTATTGATGATGTGCTTTTCAATCTTGCCTTTCTGTTGAAACTCCATCATGGCTTGCATCTGAGAAGCTGCATCGTAACCAGCGCGGAGATCGACCTCTGTTTCCTCCATCAGTTTGAGGAGACCAATCTGCACCCCTCGTCCGCTGACATCACGTCCGATGATGTTCGGTGGCGTCGCAATTTTGTCCACTTCGTCGAGGTAAATAATACCGTATTGTGCAAGTTCAATATCGTCGTCTGCCTGTGTTACTAGGTCCCGGATCATGTCATCGACATTTGCACCGACGTAGCCGGTTTCACTAAACCGGGTGGCGTCCGCTTTGACGAACGGCACACCAATCAACTTGGCGATATAACGAATCAGATAGGTTTTACCGACACCTGTCGGTCCGAGCATGACGACATTCTGCTTCGAATAATCGGTATCGGCAACTTTTGGATTTTCGTGCACCTCGCGCACATGATTGTAATGATCGCAGACAGCAATCGCTAAGGCTTTCTTCGCATCATCCTGTTTGATGATATAACGGTCGAGATACTGCTTAACTTCCTTCGGTTTGAGGTCAAATTTCAGATCGAACGTCTTTTCTTCGGGGTCGGAGGTACTTGTCTCGTCAGGTGTAGCTGTATCTGGCCTCGCCTGCGACATCGTAAAGTTGACAGTACCCCCGTATTTCCGTTTAACGAAATCCTCAAACTCCTTCTGAATTTCCTCAATGGTCG
This sequence comes from Candidatus Poribacteria bacterium, assembly GCA_021295755.1. Lineage (NCBI taxonomy): Bacteria > Candidatus Poribacteria > Candidatus Poribacteria bacterium. Next base: position 15,069 of record JAGWBT010000111.1, on the reverse strand, counting down.
GTATTTTTTTGTTGACTCCTTGGTGGGACATATTTCACCTCTGAATTTAATTTTACGATGCTCCTATGACACGAACCAACTTACCAATTTCATTGAACATTGACATAAAGAAATGGCGGCATCGTCAAAGCGACAACATCATCTTCGCCGGAAATCTCCTTCGCTACTCCCAGTGCGTCCTCTAAATTTTTTGCCCAATTTACGCCTAACCTCTTGGCAACGCGGTCATCGTTGGGGCCAACCAAAATGACTTTGGACAGGTATTTCAGCGCATAGGTCGCCCAATACCAGACGGTGAAAGGATGAAATCCGTGATACGCGAACTTGTTGCGATAGCAATCTATCAAATAAGGGTCATGGGCGTATTGCTCTTGAAATTGATTTTGCATTTCAAAAGGTTCGGTGGTCTCAGTGAGAACTTCGTCGAAGAATTTCTTGTAGGCGACGTGGTATTCTTCGTGGAAGACTTCAAAGGTTGGATTCAAGATAATCACGACACCACCCTCTTTAATCAGCGGTCTGTTATAAAACCAGTTGAAAACGTACCCCAATATGTCGCTGACAACCAAAACGGGATTAATTCGGGCACCGATAGCATACGGGCTCATATCGGGCAATCCAAAAACCAAAGTGCTGAACTGTTTCGGAACGTCGATCATCAACTGATTTTGCATCGCTTCAAGGGTTTTGGAATGAACATCATCAATGGTGCCGGCGTTAATCTCAATCGGCTCATAATCGGTTCGGATGCCTTTGAAGATTTTGTACCGTAAAGCCTCCGGCAGCAGGGATAGTGCAGGTGGTGTCAATGTTTTTAGTATTTTTTCAAAACCGTTGCATTGCGCGTTCGACTTACCCAACTGGCGAAAACCTGTGGGATAGATTTGGTTGTTCATGGCAGCTTCTATAACCATGATTTGACTATGATTCTGAATAACTCGGCTCATCCGCTCAATACAATCGTGCATGTTTGACCCCCCAGGTTGCATAACATGTGGACTCTCCACAGTCATGTGTGGGGAGTGGTGTGGGGCGATTGAGTTATACGTCCCCATTCCAACGGCGACCGACTTGTGACCACCGTTAAGGGGGATTTGGACAGTGTCAACATAGATTACTAGATCACTTTCCACAACGGCACGTTCGACCTCAACGGTTTCGTTTTTGCCCGTCTTGCCTAAATCGACGATATTATCACGATCTTCCGCATCAAAGTTTCTCAACTGATATGGATAAAACTCGTTCATAAGTTTGCGACCTAACATGTATGCCAACTCGTGCGTCTTCATTTTACGATGAAGTCCACCGGCACAAATTAGCTGTATATTGTTCTTCGCAACTCCGTAGGAGTAGAGCATAGGCAGCAATGTTTCGAGCATAATCTGGCGCATATCAGGTTTTTTTGTCATTGGAAAGGGCTGACAGTTATTATCGAAAGCGATCAGAATCTTACTGTTTCCGTTGACCTGTTCCTTCAGGGGAGGCATTCCCAGCGGATTTTCCACAGCCTTTTTGAGCTGCTCTGGAATTTCGGCGCGTCCCACCCCCGGTTTTGCCGGTTGTGGATAGTAGATTTCCGAGTTATCAGGCAATTTTGCGTTAATCAGATGATTGCCAGAGTAGGTCAAATATTTCATGGACAGTTTTCCTTTGTGTATTGTGACTATTTAATTTTTAATGGCGGTATATTTTAATCAGTTTGGGGTTGACTTTAATAAAATTATATCGTATTATATCGTATACAATAGAATTATATTCGTTATACGACGTAATTATGAAAATCTGAAAGAGACACGAAAGAAATGTCCAAGTACGCTGAAAATGTGATGCTGATCATGCGCGTGATGCGACATGCACAAGCTGCGGTGAAGTCGCGCTTTGTACAGCAGGTTGTACCGAAAAAACTCACGATCGTGCAATTTAACGCTTTACTGCACCTCCATTGGTATGGAGGTGAATCAGGTATGACCATCAGCGAACTCGGAGAACATCTCGGACTCGCTCACAGCACTGTCTCTGGTCTTGTAGACCGCCTAGAGCGCGATGGGTGGACTATTCGTCGTAAATGCGATACGGATCGTCGGCAGAATCGTATACAGTTGACAGAAAAATCACAGCAGCTTTTTCAGGACAGGTCAGAGAGCGCGACTGATTTCTGGCATCAGACAATTGGACAGTTGACTTCTGAAGAACAGGAGGAACTGATCCAAAGTTTGACGCGCTTGAAGCAGGTAATGGACAAACCGGTTTGGCCAAGCTATGACCAACTTCACCCTCGCGATCCGGGGCATGTGAAAAAACGTCTAGAAGCTGAATTGGACGAATTAGCACATGCAAAGTTGACTTCAATTGGTACACGGTTTATCTTGGCACAGATGGCGGAACAGCAAAATCAACATGAACTCGCGGCCTACCTAAAGCAGGTGGCGTCGGAAGAGATTCGCCACGCCAATCGAATCTTTGAACTGCTTGGACATGAACAAAGCCTCAAAGCAGCACTGTCTGATCTGGTTCGCCAAGATCGGGTCGTACTTGAAGAAATACTAGACCTCGTGGATACTGCACAAACTGCGAATCACAAAGAAAGTTTAGAACTGTTGCAGGGAATAGTCAAAGACAATAAGAGATATAAGCGTTGGTTTTCCAATATGTTCAAACAGATAGATTAATCCGGTATTATACTATCTCTTCAGTCTATTGGTTGTCAAAACTTAGTCATCAATCAACTATTCAGGATTGATGACTAAATATGCCGAATTTGTCACAATCCCCGAAGGGAAACGTGTCGACCACGGCATTTTTGGTGAAAGGCAAAATGCAAGAAGATTACGAAAAAATATTACCACGATGTGTACAGGTATTTCCTGATGACGCCAAGTTGATTGAGCAGTTTCAGCAGGGAGATGAATCGGTTTTCGATAAATTGGTGGTACGCTATCATGACCGTACCTACCGACTCGCGCAACGTTTTGTCCCGAATTCCGAAGATGCCCTTGATATTACTCAGGATGCTTTTATCAGAGCCTATCAGGGACTCTCAGATTTCAAGAGAAAATCTCAGTTTTATAGCTGGCTTTATCGCATTACGGTCAACCTTTGCATCGATTTCTTGCGTAAGAACGCGCGCCGCGAAACGGTGAATTATGCGTTGGAATCTGATGATCTCCCGATGATGAATATCGCGGACCCTAATCTGAGACCTCCAACGCAAGCAGTTGAGGACAAAGAGCTATTGGTCTATCTCCGACGGGCAATAGGGCAACTGGCTCCCAAACAGCGTGAGATTTTCATCCTTCGCCACTGGGAGGGCCTTTCGCTCAAAGAGATTGCCAGTACGTTGGGACGTTCAAGCGGCACGGTGAAGGCGCATCTCTTCCATGCACACCGTAACCTGAGAAAGCTGCTTCGTCACTATCTTCAGGCGTAATTCATGCGATGGTGGCTGAAATACCAAAATTGAGTGGTAAGAGTCGCTTGTCACCCGCCATTTGTCAAACGTTAGCTGTTCTCTGACTTAATCCATGTCCTGCATCAGGTTCAAGCACTTCTCTGTCCCGCCCGATTGCCTTACCTGTATCAGCCTCCTCTTTATGCTATCCTGCCTCTGGAGCGATAAACCTCACTCCGTCAGAATTCCTACTCCGTCTTAACGGCTTCTAAGCACCCTTGACATATTCCCAATATAATCAAACAGGATCCCGCAAACACCCTCACTACGCCGATTTATCGGGTGCTGATCGATCAGTTTGAGGACTGCTCAATATATATTGGATTGGGACTTTGCAGAACTGATGCAAGCATATCAAAAAGGAGACCATATGTCAACATGAAAAATCTATTTTAGCCATTAAACCTCTCACACAATTTTTCAGTTGACCGCATTTTTGGAGTGATGTATCATATCCGACGTACTTAATGTTGTAGACTAACAGGAGGCGCCACAGATGGCAAAAGCTGACATTGGGCTCATTGGATTAGCCGTGATGGGCGAAAATTTGACGCTTAATATTGAGAGTCAGGGGTTTCAGATCTCGGTATTCAACCGCACGGTCTCAAAGGTGGATAATTTCATCGCAGGAGGGGCAAAAAATAAGAATATTATTGGCACACGCTCAATCGAAGAGTTTATTGATTCGTTGAGCACACCGAGGAAAATGATCCTAATGGTGCAGGCTGGTGCTGCGGTTGACGCATGTATCACCGAATTGACACCACATCTCTCAGAAGGCGATCTGATCATTGATGGCGGAAACTCAAATTTCCAAGACACCATCCGCCGTAACAAAGACCTGGCAGCGAAGGGGATACAGTTTATGGGAACCGGCATATCGGGCGGTGAGGAAGGCGCTCGATATGGACCTGCGATGATGCCCGGCGGTACGCCTGAATCCTATGCACTTGTCGAACCCATCTTCACAAAGATTGCAGCCCAAGTCGATGGCACCCCATGTGTGTCTCACATCGGTCCCGATGGCGCCGGACACTACGTCAAAATGGTGCATAACGGCATTGAATACGGAGACATGCAAATCATCTGTGAGGCGTATGCCCTGATGAAAGACGCCCTCGGTATGAGTGCTGAGGAAATGCACCAGGTCTTCAAAGAATGGAACGAAGGTGAGCTAGATTCCTACCTGATTGAGATTACAGCTGATATCTTTTCACAGACAGATAAATCGGGGGCGCCCCTCGTAGAAGTTATCCTCGATGCTGCGGGGCAAAAAGGCACGGGCAAATGGACAAGCATCTCTGCCCTAGATACCGGCATCGCCGCTCCCACTATCGCTGAAGCGGTCTTCGCGCGATGTATCTCGGCGGTGAAGGAGGAACGGGTCACAGCCTCGAAAATTATCTGTGGTCCCAGCGGCAAATATGAAGGTGACAAGTCAGAGTTGCTAGAGGCCATCCATGATGCCATGTATGCTTCCAAGATTTGCTCCTACGCCCAAGGATTTGCGCTGATGCGCGAAGCGAGCAGCGAGTATAATTGGGATCTTGATCTGGGGACAATCGCTCTCGGCTGGCGTGGTGGGTGCATTATTCGCGCCCGTTTCCTGCATCGAATCACTGATGCTTACGAGAACGATCCCAACTTGCCAAATTTATTACTTGATCCCTATTTCCTTGAGGTTATTGAAAGAACTCAGGACAACTGGCGGCATGTGGTTGCAACTGCTATGCAACTCGGCATTCCGATACCGGCGTGTAGCTCGGCGTTGGCTTACTTCGATAGCTACCGCAGCGCTCGTGTGTCTGCCAACCTCATCCAAGCACAACGCGATTACTTTGGTGCACACACCTACAACCGGATTGATGCTGACGGTAAGACAGTTGTCGGAACAGATGGGCAGCCAACAGTTTTCCACACAGAGTGGATGGTAGAAGGCAGGCCAGAAGTCGTTGTTGATTAAAATGCGATTCACGGATTGATAAGTGCAGCGAAGCGAGAAATCTTATGTACGTTTGAACTTATGTCTACCTGATAGTCCGAATAGAAAGGAGAGAATCGAATGGATCAAGGTGCAGCAGCAGCGTTGAGAAACTTCCAACCGAAACATGACTATTTTGTCGGGATTGATTCGGACGGTTGTGCGTTCAATTCGATGGAAGTCAAGCACAACGACTGCTTCAGCGTCAACCTGATTAAGTACTTTGGTCTTCCCGCCGTTTCGCGGCAAGTCCATCAAGCGTGGGATTTTGTGAATCTTTATTCCACAACGCGCGGCTGCAATCGTTTCAAAGCGATCCTCCTTGTCTGTGACCTTCTTCGAGAGATGCCGAAAGTTCAAAAGGCTGGTGTTGCGATTCCAGATTTCCCGTATCTTCGGGAATGGTCAGACACGGAAACCAAACTCGGTAATCCCACACTCGAAGCAGTGATTGAAAACACAACGGGAGCGCAGCGAGAGGAGTTGAGCCAAGTGCTTGAGTGGAGCCTTGCAGTCAATGAGTCTATCGCTGAGATTGTCCACAACTTGCCGCCTTTCCCCGGCGTTCGTGAGACGCTGCAAAGTCTACAGGGACGTGCCGATGCGATTGTCGTGTCAGCAACCCCCAACGAAGCACTCAAACGGGAATGGGCTGAACACAATATCGACCAATATGTTGCGGTAATCGCAGGACAAGAGATGGGATCAAAAACGGAGTATCCATCGGATCACATCCTGATGATTGGCGACGCCCCCGGCGATCTGAAAGCCGCTCGGGACGTTGGTGCGCTGTTTTTTCCGGTCAATCCTGGATACGAAGAAGAATCGTGGGAACGCCTTGTGGATGTAGGAATGGATAAATTCTTCAACAACGAGTATGCCGGAGCGTATGAAATCGAGCTAATTGAGGAGTTTGAGGCATTATTGCCCGAATCACCATCGTGGAAGTGAAGTAGCAGGGCAGAAAAGGGAAATTTCTTTTTTCTTTGTTTTTCTATTTCTTAATTTTTTTAATGGAGGCGGTATATGAAAATTTTGGTACAAAGACCAAATTCGGATGAAGAATTGAATCAAATCATCCGGGATGCTGCGGGTGATGAAAACAGTGTCGTATTTGCAAACTCGCAAGAAGAGTACGTCAGGGAAGCTGCGGACGCAGAAATCCTTTTTGGCGGCTGTAACGAGGAACTGTTCAAACAGATGTCAAACCTGAAGTGGATTCAGTCCTCTAGCGCAGGGATGGATAGTACGTTGCATCCTGCCCTCATAAATAGCGATGTTATCTTGACAAATGCAGCGGGGTTGTATGGCTCTCACGTCGCCGATCAAGGTTTTGCGCTGCTGCTTGCTCTTGCAAGAGGCATCGACCAATTCACCCGCAATCAAGATCAGCGTAAATGGGGCGGTGGAAGACCTATGATCGAGATTGGTGGCTTCACAATTGGTATCGTTGGTATGGGCGGCATTGGTCAACACATGGCAAGACGCGCCAAAGGATTTGAGATGCACGTCATCTCTGTCGATGCCTACCGCACGGATAAGCCTGATGTCGTTGACGAATTGATGCCGATCGATCAGCTTCCTGATCTCATGAGTCGCGCAGATGTGGTGATGATCGCTTGTCCACTCACAGATGAGACGCAGGGGCTGATTAACGCCGAAAATCTCGCACTGATGAAGCCGAGTGCCTATTTCATCAATGTTGCCCGTGGTCCAATTGTTGACGAACCTGCCCTCATTGAAATTCTCAAACAGAGGAAGATTGCTGCCGCAGGGTTGGATGTCACCGAGATTGAACCGCTTCCGGAGGATAGCCCTTTGTGGGATATGGACAACGTGATCCTCACGCCGCACGCCGCTGGAGGATCACAGCACCGCCCACGCCGTACTATCGAGTTTTTCTGCGACAATATCAGGCGGTATAAGGCGGGTGAACCACTAAAGAATGTGGTTAGGAAAACACTCGGATTTTAGGAAGGATCAAGGGACTGAATCATCCGTCCCTTTTTTGTTGACACAAAAATGCTATTTTTTTATTGGGTTCGACTAGGAGGAATATGATTCATGGCCCAGGCGAAAAATGAATATGATGATATCGCTGAAGCCTACAGGGATTCCAAACAGCTGTCATTTCGGAAGTATCTTGAAGAATATTCTCTTTTTAAGATGTTGGGGGATGTTCAAGGGAAGAGGATTCTAGATCTGGCTTGTGGTGAGGGTTTTTACACCCGGAAGATTAAGCAGGCGGGTGCTGCTGAAGTCACAGGCGTCGATATTTCCGCTGAAATGATTCGATTGGCGGAAGAGGCGGAGAGGAATCTGCCTTTAGGCTGCAAATACTTCAATCGAAATGTGGCAGAACTTGAGATAGTTGAATCGGTTGATGTCGTTGTAGCCATGTACCTTTTGAATTACGCCAAAACTAGAGAAGAACCCCTTCGTTTTTGCCAAGTTAGCTATAATGTACTGCGCTCGGGAGGACGGTTTGTTGGGGTCAATGACAACGTTCGGAACCCGCCTAAAGGCACTGTCTCTTTTGCCAAATATGGATTCGAAAAGGAGGGCACTAGTCCTCCCGCGGAGGGAGATATAATCTTATATAAACTTGTCAATGAAGGCGGGCAGCAGTTTGAGTTCAAAAATTTTTACCTCGCGCCAGAGACCTATCAGTGGGCTTTTCAAACTGCCAGATTTCCTGATTTTGAATGGGTCGATCTCGATTTAGCGCCCGCTCAACAGGGCAACTCATTCTGGGCTGAGTTCCTGTCCAACCCTCCCCTAATCGGTCTTATGGCATCTAAACGCTAAATCGTCCCTCATAGTGAAGGACAAACCCCAATCGTCAGGGTTTCTACGGATGAATCTTTGATAGGAAGTGAAAAAAGTTTGAACCATGAAGGACGGTCCGGTGTGATATAGCTTGATATTGGCAAACCGTAGGAAAAGGAGTTGGGTGCCGTGGCATTGACATCAGCGCAATGTGAATTTTTCAAACTGTTCGGGTATCTCTATCTTCCCAACCTACTCACAGAAGATATTGAGTGGATGACGGAAGAACATCGTGCAATCTTTGAACTGAAGGGCATGGTGCATGATGGGACAAAGCGCTCTCAGATCGTTCCCTTCATCGACCAAAGTGAGCGTCTCTGTACTCTTCTGGACCATCCGAAAGTGCTTGAGGTGATTGGGTCGCTGTTAGGCGAGGATTTCAATTACGTGGGTGGAGATGGGAATTACTATAGCGGGGATACCGGCTGGCATTCCGATGGCGCACACAGGGTTGGGCTTTACGCCAAATTTCATCTCTACCTTGATCCACTCACACGCGATACGGGATGTATCCGTGTGATACCGGGCAGCCACCTATTTGGGGAGTGGCGCAAGCGTATTGAGCAGGTGCGTGGTTCAAATGAAGCGTTGGGAATTGATGGGAGCGATGTGCCGTGCATCGCCGTTGAAACCGAACCGGGTGATGTTGTGGTTTTTAACCACAATATTTACCACGCCTCCTTCGGCGGAGGGTGCAGTCGTCGCCACTTTGACCTCAATGTGGCGAGTAGAGCAAAAACAGACGCGGAGATTGCTGAACTTGATAACTACCTCCAGCGGGATGGCAAGCCACGGTATTATCCAAGGTCTCAGAGTGTTCACTCAGAGCTAATGCGCCAGAGCGCTTCGCCTGAACGAATGTATCATCTGGAACAGGTCATCGGACGCGAAACATATCTCTCGAAAATGTAATAGGCTTGGCGGCAGAAATATTGAAACTATTGGGACTTACACAGCCAACCACAGGCGGGGTATCCCTGGTCATGTCTGGTCTTGGTACGGACGGATCCTCTTGGACTTGTCCTGTGCTACTTATGGTGAAATGCGTAAGTCTTGACTATTTATAGTGGACCTTAGAATTAATGAGACACTTTGTCAGGGGGACTTCAGAAACTTCGAGCGGCTCGGAGTTATTGGTAAATGTCCTCTTATTTCTCGTGTTTACTATAATATGAAGGAGACAATAGTGCAATTCACTTCAGTTTTGATAATACTCATATACGTCAGTTTTACTCTATGTTTGTTAGGTTGCGGTGAGGGCGATGAGGTTCAAGATGAAATAGCAGCAATAATCCCAGTCAACTTCTCAAACGTGAAAGAAGCAGGGGAATACGTGGTACGAATTACAATTACCGGACCCAATGTGGCAACAATCACATCCGAGCGAAATCTTTCTATCAAGCCCACAAGTCAGCTAGTTGAGGAAATTGCTCTCAGTGAAGTCCATTTTGGACCTAATCAGTTAGTAACAGTCGAAGTGTTAAAAGGTGGAACAGTTTTGTACGAAGGAAAAGCTGAGGTTGGCTTCATTCGTAACTCCTCAAACAGAACCCTAGAGATCGCCGTAAATCCACCCGGACATGAACTCATTGCACTATTTGAAGTTGTCGCTGCAGATGCGGGCGATCTTTTCGGCGGGCAGATCACCGTTGATGCCAGTCAATCCAGCGACACACATTACGGGATTTCCGAAGTACAATGGGATTGGGGCGACGGGCAGCATACAAAATTTAGCGAGGAAATCGCGGCATCACACACCTACGAGCGAGTTGGAGAGTATACTATTACCCTAACGGTACGCAATGGTGCCCCGAGCCCCACCACAATGGAAAAAGAAAAAGTGATAAGTGTCACTGCTGAACCAGAGATTGTGTCCGAAAGCGATGGCACAACAATGCTGCTGATTCCCACCGGCACGTTTGAGATGGGTGATTCCTTTGGAGAAGGCTTACCTCACGAGCAACCGGTTCACACGGTTACTGTTAATGCTTTCTACATGGATGTGACTGAAGTAACTAATGCTGTATACCAACAGTTCCTCGACGCTACAGGATACAAGGCACCGGATCATTGGGATGATCCCGCCTTCAATGCGCCAGACCAACCTGTTGTCGGTGTGGCGTGGCTTGATGCTGCCGCCTATGCCCAATGGGCCGGTAAACGGCTCCCAACCGAAGCGGAGTGGGAATATGCTGCTCGCGGTGGACAAGCTGGTATCCGCTATCCTTGGGGAGATGACATCACTCATGAAGATGCCAACTATAAAGGCAAAGGTGGTAAAGATATATGGGACGGACCTGCCCCTGTTGGCAGCTTTGCCAAAAATGGCTACGGCTTGTATGATATGGGCGGTAATGTGTGGGAATGGTGCACCGACGAATACGATGCTAAATTCTATGCCGTAAGTCAAGAAAACAATCCAATTGCTGGTAAATTGATTACGTTCATGAATGACGATTTTGCAAATGTCAATACCCGCCGCGTAACGCGTGGAGGCTCATGGAGTAGTGCAGATAACAAACTACGAATAGCGAGTCGCAACTTCTTTGATCCGCTGGCCACAAGCCAAACCACGGGTTTTCGCTGTGCGAAGACACCGGGACCGTAATTCTTGGGCTATTATTGCCCCCGGATACGTTCTCCGAGTAGGCAATTTGAGTTGTTTGAATTATGTAGAACATATTATTATGAATCAATACAATCGTAGCACAGTGTCCCGAATAATTCATATTCTAGAAGTCAACAATAATAGCACGGCATGTTTTCACGATGCCTATCTTCACATGAGTACCTCAGGACTTACGCAGTCAACTGTAGGTAGGGCATCCGCGGTCACAGGCTTGCTCTCGATTCATCGCAGATCCTCCTGGACTTGCCCCCCGCCACTTATGCTGAAATGCGTAAATCCCGTGCCTTAAATTATCCAAGGAGAAATCTATGGGAAATCGCTTAAAAGATAAAGTGGCAATTGTGACCGGCGCGGGATCAGTCGGACCGGGCTGGGGTAACGGCAAGGCGACCGCTGTTCTCTTTGCACGCGAGGGGGCGAAAGTCTTCGCTATCGACATTAACCTCGCCGCCGCTGAAGAGACAAAGGGAATCATCAACCAAGAGGGAGGCGATTGTACCGCCCATCAGACAGATGTTTCCAAATCTGAGGCGGTTGAGGAAATGGTAGAACGTTGTCTTGAAACCTACGGTCGCATTAACATTCTTCACAATAATGTCGGTATTCTTGAACTCGGCGGTCCGGTTGAGGCAAGCGAAGAAAGCTGGGATTTCGTCAACAACGTCAATCTCAAGAGCATCTTTTTGACCTGCAAATATGTACTTCCCCAGATGGAACGGCAGAGAGGCGGTGCCATCGTGAACATCTCCTCTATCGCTGGAATCCGCTGGCTGGGAGTACCCTACATCTCGTACAGCACGACCAAAGGGGCAATCAGGCAGTTCACCCAGAGTATCGCCCTCCAGTACGCGAAAAAGAACATCCGAGCCAACAGTATTCTGCCCGGTTTCATGAACACACCAATGGTCATTCAGTCGCTTGTCGATAGCTATGGGGACGGAGATGTAGAGAAACTGATCGAGGTTCGGAATGCCCTCTGTCCCACCGGAAAAATGGGCGACGCCTGGGATGTGGCGCACGCTGCACTGTTCCTCGCTTCGGATGAAGCGAAATATATCACCGGGACAGAACTCGTGGTCGATGGTGGGGCGAGTTGTAAATGCGTCTAAGGAGGCAAGTGACATGGCGAAGTATCGGGCTGGAGTCATCGGGCTAGGTTGGATGGGAATGCTCTCCGATCTCGCCGGGCGGATTTGGGATCCGTATAACGTCGACGATGTAGATCGTCCCACGCCTGAACTCGATATCCACCGTAGATTTCACCTCCACGAGTATCACAGGACAGGAAATGTGCCTCATAGCTGGGCAGAAGTGATGTCGGACCGACCGGAGATTGATTTAGTCGCCGGCGCAGATCGCGATCGGAAACGGTTGAAAGCATTTGGCGAACGCTACGGTGAGGTAGCACTTTACACCGACGC
>JAGWBT010000111.1:0-2669 GCA_021295755.1 Candidatus Poribacteria bacterium | reverse complement strand
GCATACACTGGAGGAAGCCGACCGGATGGTCGAAGCATGTGCGGATGCCGGTGTGCCGCTTTGCTGTGGTGCTATCCCGGTGAACCATCCCTCTTACGCCAAAGCAAAAGAATTAATCAACAGCGGTACCATCGGCGAGATCCTCTCCATTGAGACAGAAGCATTAAATTCACAGAAGCAATATTGGTCCTATTTTGTTGACAGCCTAGCCGCATGGGTGATCGGCGTTGGAGACCAACCCCGACGTGAATCGGGGAGCGATGAGTTCACCGGACAGGGAATGCTCGTTACTGAAGATGGCGAATCTATCCATTTTAGAGATGGAGCAGGTGTGATCCGTCTGACCGGCACTGATGGCGAGATAGAATTTCATTCGGGGCCTCCGGGCGGTTGGCGATTATGGCAGGATATTGATACCCCCGAAGGGCAGCGGCGGGTAGAGATGCCGACAACGCTGTCTACGGATTGGCAGACATCATCGACTGCCTCGAAGGTAGACTCGATGAACCAAAGAACTCAGGCAGGAGAGTCGCTGTGGCACTTGAAGTTGAACTCGGACTAAAGCAGTCCTCCGCACAGGGCGGGGTGCGCGTCAACCTCCCGCTTAAAGACCGCTCATTAGGTCTGCATTACGATTGGTTCAGATAGGATTACTGCTCAAGTAGGGTCATTTATGGTGAATTCTAAAAATAAATAGACACTAAAAGTAGTAGGCACACTCCGTGTGCCGTAACTCTGGGCAAAAGGTTGCTGACCTCGCTCGTCCACAATGTCTAATTAATTCCAAGGTCCACTATAGCTTTACTGTAGGAGGGATTTCCAAATCCCGATAGCGCGATCTCCCGGCTGCAACTTTTCAAGCAAAATAGTTAAAAAACCGAAAACTGAATAGCTCTAACTGCTCAAGCGTTATCGTTGAATTACGCCGCGGTAATGTGTTAAATGGAATAAGGAAGCCTCACCGATAAAATGCTGCATGAAAACTAGTATTGGAAGGGAGTGTGCAAAGATGATGAAAGCTTTATCTCATACACGGAACAATTTACTAAAAGGTCTACTAATCCTCATTTGTGTGAGTATCATACTGTGGAACGTCAGCCCTAGTGTTGAGGGACGTATCTGGTCTAGCACGAAGCATCTGGAAGAAGAGATCAAACCATCGAAACAATCCAGTGACGCTGAATTTTTGCGGCGTGTGCATCTGGATCTGACCGGAAAAATTCCCACCGTCGAAGCGGTTGTCGATTTCCTTGAAGATGGTTCTAAGGATAAGCGTGAAAAAAAGATCGATGAACTGATTGGTAGCGAACTTTACCTGGACTACTGGACGCGATTGTGGTCCAATTGGCTCATCGGTCGAGATGATAATAACAGGGAACAACGCTTAGGATTAGAGCAGTGGATACGCCAAAGTCTCGCGCAAAACATGCCTTATAACCAATTTGTCACAGCCTTGATTGCAGCAGAAGGCAGTGTGGAAGAAAATGGGGCGGCGAACTATCTGCTACGCTACGATCTCTCACCGGTTGATCTCGCTGCTCACACCTCCCGGTTGTTTCTTGGATTACCGATGCAGTGCGCCCAATGTCATGACCACAAAACTGAAGCGTGGTATCAGGAGGACTTCTACGGATTAGCGGCGTTTTTTGCCAACATCCGCCTTGAAGAGATCCGCGAAATGGACGAGGACGGCGGAGAACGTGTCGCAGAACGTATCTTGAAAAATGCCCCCAAAGGCTCGGTCTATATGCCGGAGACTCATCAACCCACTCCACCAAGTTTTCTTGATGGCACACGGCCCACGACACCAACAGTTAAGCAAAGACAAGCCCTGAGTGAGTGGATGACTAATAAGGATAATCCGTATTTCTGCCACGCTATTGTCAACCGGATCTGGGCGCACTTTATGGGGAAAGGATTTGTGGAACCGTTAGACGGATTTGGGGAAGAGTTCCCACCGTCAAACCCTAAATTGCTTGACTGGCTGGCGAAAGATTTTATGATTCATGGATATGATCTCCGATACTTGATGCGAACCCTCCTTAACACCAAAGCCTATCAACGCACGTCCGAGACAAACAAAAGCAACCAGTATGACGATCTTTATTATTCACATGCCTACGTTAAGCCGTTGACAGCAGAGCAGTTCTTCTATTCGATGTTAGAATCAACCGGTTTTGAGCGACTTCAAAAGCGGCGAGATCGGGGTCAACTGGAAAATATGAAACGCCGCTATTTGGAACGGTTTCTCTTCCTCATTGATAATGGTGAAATGGAGGAAGTTGAGGCGTTTAACGGTACTGTTCCGCAAGCCTTGATGATGATTAATGGATCACTAGTCAATGACAGTGGATCTCACAAAGAGCGAGGCGGTCTCCTCCACCATATCCTCAAAACGAAGCGCACCAAGCGGGATAGACTCAATCAGATTTATCTCACGACCCTCTCGCGCTACCCTCGGACCTCAGAAAGGACCTATTTTGACCGATACCTGCGGTCAAGTCTGTATCGCAACGATGCGCTGGCGTACGAAGACCTTTACTGGGCATTACTGAACTCCGCTGAATTTGCGCTGAATCATTAGGTGTGTAAGTTGACATACTCCAAAACCTAAAGGATTTGGATTCTTTAGGAATCGAATTGCGCTATCAACAAGGATTGGACGGCGA
>JAGWBT010000110.1 GCA_021295755.1 Candidatus Poribacteria bacterium | reverse complement strand
TTAGCAAACTGCATCTGGAAGATCTGGAATTGGAGACATTACAAGACCATCCAGAGTTTCAGGAGGATTTTAATCGTCTGATTCAGACAATGGGTGTCGCCAACCGGCTCGGTGTGGGGTCGGTGCTGTCGTACACCTTCGCATGGCCCGGCGAATACTCCGCTCAGAAACCGACTTGGCCCATGCGCTGGCTAACGCGGGGCGGCGTCATCGCCGACGTTGACATGGAGAAGTTGGTCAAAGCCTTCTCACTTGTAGCAGAACAGGCGGAGAAGCACGATATTGATGTTGCACTTGGCAATCTCCCTTGGCACTATACCAACACGACCCGCCACTGTCGCGAACTAATTGAGCGGGTTGGATCCACACGGCTCAAGATTATGTGGCATCCATCTGACAATCATACCGCCGGCGAATCGGATTCAGCGACTGCGGGCTTTATTAACGTGCGACCCTACCTCCATTCGCTCCATGTAAAAGATCTCGAAGTCCTTGATGGCTTGAAACTCAATTTTGAATACTGTCCGCTTGGCGAAGGCGATGTTGACTACCCGACGGTGCTACGAAATCTGCGTGACCATCGCTGTGATGTGGTATTCGCTGTCGCCACCCATTTTAAGCCACCGAGCGGTTCCGGCGCAGACGCGATGCGAATCAACTTTGCCAAAATCAGACCGCTTATTGAACAGGTGGAAGCAGGCGGATAAGGAGAGAAATGATGGCAAAACAGTTAAACGTTGCAATTATCGGTTGCGGCGGAATCAGCGGTGCCCATATACCGAACATCCTGAAAACACCAGAGATCCGTCTCGTCGCCACGATGGATGTGATTGAGGAAGGGGTGAGCAGGAACGGACGACGGGTCGGGGCGCGTGTCCGTGCTGAAGAGGGGAACGCAGACTACTACACAACCGACCTTGACCGCATACTCTCCGATCCCGAAATAGATGCAGTGCTAATCTGTTCCACCCACGACACCCATGCAGACATCGCTATCAAAGCCTGTGCCGCAGGCAAACATATCTTTGCCGAGAAACCGTTGGCGATGACGCTGGATGAAGCGCGTCGAGTTCAGCAAGCTGTGCATGAGTCGGGGGTACAACTGATGAGCGGTTGGTGGTTCAAGCACTCGCCTGTAACCAAACGGCTGCGCGAGGTTATCCCTCAACCGTACTATACCCTCTTCACCTGCCGTGTCTCTTATGACAAACCGAACGACCCCGAAGGTCCCTACGGTCGTGACGGTATCCTCGACAATTCAGGTTACAATCTCCACTGGATTTGGCACATCATGCGCTCGCAACCGGTGGAGATCCTTGCCATGGGCTACGATGGGCAGCCGACAAACACCAGCACAATCATTATTCGCTTCGCCAACGGTGGGATTGGGACCTCTGTCTTCAGCACTGTCGGCAGTGGCGGTGCGCTTCCCAAGCACTACGCCGAAGTCTTGGCTGGGTCCGTAAGTGCCGCAACAATTCGCTTCGGAAACCTCACATTCCAAGGAACTGACGAGCCCGGTATCGAGCATAACGAATACCACAACGGCTTTGATGAAGAGATGGGTATGTTCGCTCGACTGTGCCTTGAAGGCGGCCCAAGCCTGATGGATGCGTGGGAAGCCTGCATACCGACGCTCATCTTTGAGAAGGCGATTGAATCGATGCGGACACATCAGCCGGTGTCTGTAAACATCGAGGACGAATTCTATCTGCCCCACGGAAAGCTGCCCGCCAGCATTGAGAACTTCGGTGATGTGAAAGATTAAACCGAATACCATACCTGTAGGTCGGGCATCCCCGGTCACGGGATCCTCTCGGACTTGCCCGACCGATAGCCCCAGCGGGGCGACATGTGTATAAAATACGCGAAACGTCATGCGTAATCCTCTTCACGTTTCACGCATCACATTTCATTTCGTATCGTATGAACATAATTTGATGGAGCCCCTCACATGAAAGAAGGTCAGATCATCAGGACAATCCAAAACAACGGTGAAACGGTTACCTTCCGTTACCCGCGATGGCAAGATGTCCCCGCCTACGTTGAGATGTGCAATATCCTACATCAGGAGCGGGTGATGGCATACCACGCAGAGACCAGCTTCGCCAAGGGTTGTGAAAGGTTGAGTGGAATCCTTGTCGATCTGGAAACCGGAAAACGCTCACATCTTTTAATAGAAATAGACGGGGGGATCGTTGGAGAGGGCAGCTTGCAACTCGACACAGCACATCGGATGGGAACGCTGGGAATCAAAATCATCGGCAGATGTCGCAGACGCGGGTTGGGACGGGAAATGATGCGACTCTTGGAGGCGGAAGGTCGAAAGTTCGACTTGCGACGCATTTACCTGCACGTCTGGCACTTAAACGAAGCTGCAATTAGTCTGTATCAGAAAATCGGCTACCGAGAGGTGGGGCGTGTACCCGAATGGTACAGTATGAAGGATGACGATGGTAACCTCGTGTATTCAGATCTCATTGAAATGATAAAGGACATCGGGGGTTAAACTTAATACTGTAGGACTTACGCATTTCCTCTTAAAGTCCCCCTGACAAGGAGGATTTAGGGGATTGCAACCAAATAACGACTTTTCAGCAAAATATGCCAATTTTCTGTTCAATTTGCGTAAGTCCTATACTGATAGGAGTTACACACTTTAACCTCAATCTTGTCGGGATTCTATGAATGAAGCGTGAAACGTGATGCGTAAAAAACTTGGTTTATCACATTTTGTGTGTATTTGCCTTGAGCGTTCATCTGCGGTCCTATTTTGTTACCTTTATTTTCCCCAAAGACGAAACACCCCAAGGGGCGTGTGGGCTCTTAGGGCTTTTTTATGTCAGTGATTTAGGGTTGGGAATGTTTAGCTCTTTGCAGATTTTGTGGACTGTTCCTTTAGCAATGTTTCTATGTCTAGGGATTTTGGCATAAACGTTAGAGTGTGGACTACCCCATATTGTATGGTTGCCTCCTTCCCTAACAAAGTAACATTGGTACTCTGTTAGGTGTTGCTTCAGGTCTCTTAGTTTCATAGTTCGATTGTTACGGACCTGAAGTGAGGTTCGGGGTCGTCGTCAATGTAAACATCTGGATTTAACTCAAGCATTTCGGGTAATTCCTCCTTGAGTGAATCTAGAAGTTTCTTCTTGGTCTTTTCCATGCAATTAACTCCCGCGACCCCTTGTACCCAACCGATCCACCAGCTTCCTTCTTTGGCGATGTATGCTGTAAAGATTCGCTTGTGACCATTCAAGTTGGCTATATCTTGGTCCCATGATTTGTGATCAAGTGTTTTTAGATTTTCCTCTGAATAATCTAATACTTTCATGGCATTTGACTCCTCCTGTTATGGACAGTTGACTATCTAGATAATATTATACTAGGTTTGTTAGGGATTGTCCATTTCTTTGTTGTGCTTTTGGTTCTTTTTCTGGGATTATTTAATCGTCAGCGACCAAGTTGAAGTGTTGGCTCATGTTAAGAAATCGGACAACAGAATCGGGACTTTCTAGTCCGACTGAACCAATGAACTAATGGTTCTCACGCATCACGTTTTAACTTTTTTATGGTATTTTACATAAAAAACCTATAAAAACATTTGCAAAACTGCGTCGCGTGTGTTACTATTAACGCCCGGAATCAAACTTAAACCTAACTAATTTAACTTTGCGTGCCCACCTACAAAATGACGAACACACGACTCATTGACAACTTCAATCGAGAACATACGAACCTGCGCATCTCCGTGACCGATCAGTGTAACTTCCGCTGCATCTACTGTATGCCGGAAGATATGCAGTTCATGGAAGATGACAATATCATGACGTTTGACGAAATTGTTCACCTCGCTCGTATCTTCGTCGATCTGGGAATCAATAAAGTCAGACTTACGGGTGGAGAACCGTTAGTTCGTCGGGGTATACCAGTGCTAATCAAGCAGCTTCAAGAAATCAAGGGGTTAAAGGACATTAGCTTGACGACAAACGGCATCGGTTTAATCACACAGGCAAAAGATCTCTACGATGCCGGGCTTCGCCGAATCAATGTCAGCCTTGATACGTTAGATGAAGCAAAATTTGAGCAGATGACGCGCCGCAAGGTGCTTTCAAAGGTGTTGGAGGGGCTGCAAGAAGCGCAACGTTGTGGATTTGATCCAATCAAAGTGAATGCGGTGGCAATGAAGGGCTTTACCGACGATGAGGTTGTTGATCTTGCAAAATTTGCTCGTGACAATGCTTACCAACTCCGGTTCATTGAGTTCATGCCGTTAGATGCGGACGACATCTGGGGACGGAATATGTTCATTCCGGGCAAGGAAATCATCAATAAAATTGGTGCGGTCTATCCCCTGAATCCGGTCAGTATGAACGGCGATGCGAAACATGATCCGGCAAAACTTTATCAATTTGATGACGGTAAGGGAGATGTGGGATTTATCTCGTCCGTGACCGAACCGTTTTGTGAACAGTGTAATCGGGTTCGTCTCACCGCGGACGGTCAATTGCGGACATGTCTGTTTTCTATTACAGAGACCGATCTGTTGACGTCACTGCGTGCGGGTGCCTCCGACGAAACTATCGGGGATATGATTATTGAAGCAGTGAAACAGAAAGAACCGGGACATCAAATTAATGCAGCGAACTTTGTCAAACCGAAGCGAAACATGTCTATGATTGGCGGTTAGAGACATTATATTGTGGGGCTTATAGTAGTAGGCATACCCCGTATGCCGTAACCCTTATATATACTAATGGTGCTAGTTTGCAGCTGTTGATAACGCAAAACGTGATGGGTGAAACGTAAAAATCACTGGTTCAACGGTTCATTTAGCCCCAGCGGGGCGATATGTTTATAGCACACAGGATAACAAAATCCCCCAAGCCCCAGAGGGGCGACATGTGTATCCTAAGCGTGGAACGTAAAAAGGATGAATGAACTAATAAACCAATGAGCTAAGGAGTCGAACAAGAAATAATGAGTACCGAACTAGTCATCAAAAATTTACATGTCAGCGTGGAAGACCAACCTATCATCAAAGGCTTAAACCTGAACGTCAAACAGGGTGAAATCCACGCACTTATGGGACCCAATGGATCCGGCAAAAGCACCCTTGCCAACGCACTGATGGGGAATCCGTTCTATACGATTGATTCTGGGGAAGTTACCATTGGCGGAGAGAATATCCTTGAATTGGACCCGAATGAACGCGCAAAGTTAGGGCTTTTCCTCGCGTTTCAATATCCAACGGCGATCCCCGGTGTCAGCATGGCAAACTTCCTCCGTATGGCGGTGAGTGCCGTCCGGTCCGAAGATTCAAATGGGTCAGATACATCCGAACTCATCCCAATGCGAGAGTTTCGACGTGAGTTGCGTGCAAAGATGAAACAGCTCGGCGTCGATGAATCGTTCGCACGACGCTACCTCAACGACGGGTTCTCCGGGGGCGAGAAGAAAAGAGCCGAAGTCCTACAACTAGCGATGCTTGAACCCAAGATCGCTATCCTTGACGAAACCGATTCGGGGCTAGATATTGACGCAGTCCGTATCGTTGGCGAAAGCGTCAATCAATTGATTGGTCCAAACCTCGGTGTGTTGATTATTACCCACTACCCGCGCCTGCTCAACTACATCCGTCCGCAGTTCATACACATTCTGCTTGACGGAAGAGTGGTCGAATCCGGAGGCTGGGAACTCGCTGAGCTGTTAGAGGAGAAGGGGTACGATCCCATTCGTGAGGCGCACGGTCTCACGGACGTTATTGTCGAAACTGAGGTTGAAGATACATTGCCCTCTTTAAGAACATAAAAACAATAGGACTTACGCAGCGCGTTCATAAGTCCCCCTGATTAGGGGGATTTAGGGGGTTCGGAAAAACTCGGTTTCTGTTGCACAATTTCTTAACATCAGCCAAAAACAAAACAGATCCACCGAAAATGGAAAGGAAATACAGAAAATGGCAGAACAAGAAAAGCCGAACGAGACGGTAGACATCGGCGTAAGCAGCGAATATAAATACGGATTTCATGATGATGTGAAGCCTGTTTTTAAATCACGAAAGGGTTTGGATACTGGGGTCATCAACGAGATGTGTGATGTCAAAGACGAACCCGATTGGATGCGTGAATACCGGCTGAAAGCCTATGAAATCTTCAAGCAGAAACCCGATCTAAAATGGGGCGGCGACCTCTCTGGACTCGACTACGACGACATCTACTACTATGTCAAAGCCTCCGATCGGGTCGAGCGAAGTTGGGACGATGTTCCGGACGACATCAAGAAAACCTTTGATCGACTCGGCATCCCGGAAGCGGAACGAAAATTCCTCGCCGGTGTCGGTGCCCAATACGATTCGGAAGTTGTCTACCACAACATCGAAGAAGAGTTGGAGAAGATTGGCGTTATCTTCGTCGATACCGATACAGCTATTCGTGAATATCCGGATCTGGTCAAAGAGTATTTCGGTACAGTGATTCCGTCCGCGGATAACAAACTTGCTGCGCTCAACTCGGCGGTCTGGTCGGGAGGTTCTTTCATCTATGTTCCGCCCGGCGTGAAGGTCGATTACCCGCTGCAGGCGTACTTCCGTATCAACAGCGAAAACATGGGTCAGTTTGAGCGGACGCTGATTATTGCCGACGAAGGCGCGGAGGTGCATTACGTCGAAGGTTGCACAGCTCCCACCTTTTCCAGCGAATCGTTGCACAGCGCTGTCGTCGAGATTATCTGCAAGAAAGGATCGCGTGTGCGCTACACCACCATCCAAAACTGGGCGAATAATGTATATAATCTCGTAACCAAGCGAGCGATGGCTTACGAAGATGCCCACATGGAATGGATCGACGGCAACTTGGGCTCAAAACTCACGATGAAGTATCCAAGCATTTATATGATGGAGCCGGGTGCCCACGGAGAAATCCTCTCAATCGCTTTCGCAACCAATGGACAACATCAGGACGCCGGCGGTAAGGTCATCCACTGTGCACCGAACACCAATTCGCGCATCACCTCCAAATCGATTAGTAAGGACGGAGGCCGTTCCAGCTACCGTGGCGAGCTCAAAGTGCTTAACGGTGCGAAAGGGTGTAAGTCCAACGTCGAATGTGATGCCCTGATTCTCGATGAAGACTCGCGTTCCGACACCTATCCGGTTATCCAGATTGACGCAGACGATGTGAACGTCGGGCACGAAGCGCGTGTCAGCAAGATTGGCGAGGAACAGCTCTTTTATCTGATGAGCCGTGGGCTGTCCGAAGAGGAAGCCTCGACGATGATCGTCAACGGATTCATTGAACCGCTCGTGAAGGAACTCCCGATGGAGTACGCGGTCGAAATGAACCGCCTGATCCAGCTACAGATGGAAGGTTCGGTCGGATAGAAAGGGACAACCAAAGGGTTCACTCAATTTCGAGGAAATAGCATGGCAACGGTCACCCTTGACGAAATTCAACGTGATTTTCTGGGCTGTCTTCATCGAGTTCAAGCCGGCGAAACGCTTGTTATTGTACAAGTTGACAAGCCTATAGCGGCAATCAAACCGATTGAAACAAATCATACGCGGGAACTTCGCCCTTTTGGCTTGTGTGCGGGCGAATTTCGAGTTCCCGATGACTTTGACGATCCATTACCAGAAGAAATTATCAAGCAATTTGAGGGCAAATGAAGCTCTTGCTGGATACACACATTTTCCTTTGGTTTATCAGTCGGGATGCACGTTTATCGGTTTCTCTGAAACAAATTATTCGCGATTCGGAAAATGATATCTATCTGAGTGTTGTTTCGATTTGGGAAGTGATAATCAAACACGGATTGGGAAAATTACCGCTACCTGAACCACCAGAGATTTATCTTCCGAAACAACGAAGGCTACATTTGATTCAGAGCTTGTCGATAGACGAAGATAGCGTTAACCAGTTGAGCAAATTGCCGCTACTTCACCGGGACCCATTTGATCGGATGTTAATTTCTCAGGCGTTACAGTATAATCTGACGATTGCAACTGTAGACAATGCCATTCGCGCCTATCCGGTTCTGGTTATTTGATGTTAATACAATAGGACTTACGCAGCACGTTCGTAAGTCCCCCTGATAAGGGGGATTTAGGGGGTTAAAAATCAAAAATCTACCCCTGTGTGCCAAATTTGCGTAAGTCCTGTATAATATTGTTAGAGAGATGGAGAACGAATTGCCTTCAGAGTTAAATCAAAATCCCCCTTATGAGGTTCAAACGGGGGATTTTTCACGAGAATTTGTAGAGCATATATCCAAAACGCAGGACGAGCCCCGTTGGATGCGCGAGCGGCGGTTGGCAGCCTACGATGTTTACGATCGGTTGCCGATTCCCAAGACACCCAATGAGGATACATGGAAGCGGACGACGGAGATGCACGTACAGGACTATTGGCGTCGCACAGACCTACGTCCCTTCAAACTAGATCGGTATCACCCAATTTCGCTGTCGCCTTCCGAATCCGCTGAAGGTGCCCCACTGCCCGATGCGCTAGCGGATCGATTGGCGTCGTTGAATGGAGGGCCGGGGCAGATAGTGCAGCAGGACGGGATCGTCCGCAATGTTGCACTGGCGGAAGACCTTGAGCGTAAAGGCGTCTACTTCGCGGATATGAACACCGCATTGAAGGAACGTCCTGAGTTGGTCGAATCCTATTTTATGACCAAAGCCGTTCCGGTCGATTGGAACAAGTTCGACGCGCTCCACGGCGCGTTTTGGCAGGGCGGTTACCTGTTGCATGTTCCGCGAGGCGTGGTCCTTGAAATTCCATTGCGCGTGTTTGTCGCACTGTCTGAGGCGGGACGGACAGATTTATCGCACACGCTGATTATTGCCGATGAGGGTAGCCAAGTCACGGTTTTGGAGGAACATCTTTCGGGGGACACCGATACGCCTGGATTACATTGTGGCGCGGTCGAAATCTTTGTCGCAGACAACGCCCATGTAGACTACATCGGGGTCCAAAGATGGAATCTCCGGACCTGGAATTTTTCGACACAACGGGCGCTTATTGGAAGAGACGCCCAGTTGCGTTGGGTTTCGAGCGCACTAGGGAGTCGCGCGAGCAAACTCAATCAGTTATCGGTGTTGGAGAAGCCGGGAAGTCACGTCGAGATGCTCGGATTGACCTTTACACACGCCCGTCAGCACCTCGATATTCACACATATCAAGACCATCAGGCGCCCCACACAACAAGCGATCTGCTCTATCGAACTGTCCTAAAGGATCGCTCACGGAGTGTGTGGGCGGGTATGATTCATGTCCACCCCGGCGGTCAGCATACCGATGCCTATCAGAAGAACGATAACCTGATGCTAAGTGACCATGCCCGCGCAGACCCCCTGCCCGGACTCGAAATCTTAGCCAGTGAAGGAATCCGTTGTACACACGGTGCGACAGCAGGCCCTATTGATAAAGATCAGGTGTTTTACCTCATGAGTCGTGGATTGTCCCACGACGCAGCGGAACGGTTGATTGTTGACGGCTTTTTTGAACCTGTGATGCAACGGATTTCGTTGGAATCGGTTCGGACGCAACTTCAGCAGTCGATCGATCACAAATTAGCGATGTAACCGTGCGAAAACCACAGCGCGTTTACTGTAGTTTTCACGTTTTACTCTTCACACTTTTCAAAATTGAAAGGAAACTAAAATGAGTCAGCCAAAAATTAACGCCTATATGAAACCTGTTTGCGGTTGGAGCAATGGTGTCCGCGCGATCTTCCAGAAATATGGCTTAGAATACGCAGATATAGACATCATTAACAACGCAGATAATTATCGTGAAATGGTCGAGAAGAGTGGTCAACCACTACAACCAACGATCGAAATCAATGGTGAGATTATCGCTGATGTCAGCGGCGACGAAGTCGAAGCATACCTTATCGCAAAAGGCTATGTCCAACAGAGTGATGCCGATGCTGGCGTGCCGACAGACGCGGCATGTGATGATCACGGCGAGACAGTCGATGTCTCGTTCTCAGGTGGGAAACTGACCAACTGGGCGAGCAACCTGTTTTCAAAATAAGTTAGCCGTGCGTAAAACGTGAAATGTAAAGACACTGGTTGATACGTTTTGCGTTTTACGCCTGAATTCATTTATAGCGGATTCTAAAGATAAATAGACATTTACCGATAACTCCGACCGTCGCGAAGTTTCCCAAGTCCCCCTGATAACGGTTTCCCCCTTGATAAGGGGGGGTTGGGGGATTTAGGGGATTGGTTGTGGATTGGGAGTGTCTAAATAATTCTAAAATCTACCATAGAATCCGAACCGAACTGGAATCCCGATGTACGCTCAACCTATGAACAATCCACTCAATGCGTTTGATGTCGATGCTGTCCGAAGGATCTACCACTGATCTATCTGGATAGCGCTGCGACCTCCCAAACGCCAGATTGTGTAATTGAGGCGATGGATGCGTATTATCGGACCTATAACTCAAATATACATCGGGGCATTTACCGTATCTCTGAGGAAGCGACCGCCAAGTATGAGGAAGCGCGCCAGCGGATCGGGCGTTTCATCAATGCCCGTCGTTCCAGCCAGATTATCTTTACACGAAACACCACCGAATCGATCAACTTGGTTGCGCATAGTTGGGGAAGTGCCAATCTCCGAGAGGGCGATGAAATCCTTGTCACGGTCATGGAACACCACAGCAACCTCCTGCCGTGGCAGTTGCTATCCCAGCGTACCGGCGCGAAGCTGCGGTTTATTGAAATCACCGATGAAGGAGTATTGCAGCTTGATGATTTGGAAACGCTGTTGACAGAGCGCACCAAGATAGTTGCAATGACGCACGTTTCCAACGTCC